>CAIQXC010000649.1 GCA_903875675.1 Akkermansiaceae bacterium | reverse complement strand
GTGAGTCTCACCGCCCACGAGATCGGCTGGTCGCGCGGTGCCGAGACGCCCATCGAGACCTATGACAACCTCTACAAACAATTCAACCCGACCCTATTCAATGCCGACGAATGGGTCAAGGTCGCCAAAGATGCCGGCATGAAGTACATCGTTCTAACGACCAAACATCACGACGGGTTCTGCTTGTGGGACACCAAGCTCACCGACTTCAACATCATGAACAGCCCGTTCAAGCGCGACGTCGTCAAGGAACTCGCCGCGGCCTGTAAAAAGGGCGGCATCGCGTTTGGCACTTACTACTCAGTCTGCGACTGGCACCATCCAGACTTTCCGCTCACCAGCCCCGGCGGTGGCGTCAACCGCGCCAAGAGCGATCTGGATTCCTACAATACCTATTTGCTAGGCCAAATCCGCGAACTCATCACCAACTATGGTCCGCTCATCACCATTTGGAATGACGTGCCGCAAATGTTCGAGGGCCGCGGTGTGAAAACCATCGCCATGGCGCGCTCACTCCAGCCAGATATCACGATCAACAACCGCAGCGGCGACGGCGGCGATTACGAAACACCCGAACAACAAATCGGAGGCTTCAACATGCAGCGCCCGTGGGAAAGTTGCATGACTCTCTCCGCTCACAATGCATGGGCTTGGGGCGGTGCCAACGACGGCGTCAAACCACTCGCGGATTGTTTGAAAATGCTCGTCAGCGGCGCAGGCGGCGACGGCAATGTCCTGTTGAACGTCGGCCCGCGGCCCGACGGCTTGATCGATCCCGCTCAAAGTGGCCGCCTCAAAGAGATGGGCGATTGGCTGACAAAATATGGTGAAAGCATCTATGCCACCCGCGGCGGCCCCTTCAAACCCGGCAAGTGGGGTGCCAGTACCCGCAAGGACAAGCGCATCTATGTCCACGTCTATCAATTTGATGGCGACGTGCTGGAATTGCCGGCGATTCCCGTGAAAATCACCGCTGCCCGGGTCCTAACCGGCGGCCCGGTGGAATTTGAGCAAAGCGCCTCCGGCATCACCCTGCACGTCCCGGCGGCCAGTCATGCGGCCATCGACACGCTCATCGCGCTGGACATCGACCAGCCCGCGCTGGACATCGCGCCAGTCTCGCTGACCCGCAAGAGTGCCTCACTCACCAACGGTGCCCATGCCACCGCATCCAATGTTTTCCAGAATAACCTGGAGTATGCGGCAGACAAGGCGCTAGACGGCGATTTGGAAACCCGTTGGGCAACGGATGCTGACACCCACAAAGCGTGGCTTGAGGTCGATCTGGGCAAGACCCAGACGTTTTCCAAGGTCGCCATTCACGAGTGGGAAGGTGCCAACAAGCGCATCCAACAATTCGAGGTCCAATGCAAGGACACCGGTGATTGGACGACCCTGTTTGCTGGCACCACCATCGGACCCGACTTCCAGCACTCGTTCCCGACCGTCACCGCACGTGTGTTGCGCCTCAACATTCTCGCTGCCACTGACGGACCCACCATTGACGAATTCGAGATTTTCAAGTGATGCATTGCATAACTGATATCTTCGTTCGTTCCCTGCGCATCTGGCTGGTCTCACCATGGCTGGAAATCGTGCTGGCCCTGACCGCGCTAGCCAGCGGCGCGCTGGTGGGAGCCGAGCGGGAGCGGCATGAGAAGCCGGCCGGCTTGCGCACCCTGATCCTTGTTTGCCTTGGCTCGACGGTATTTACGATCACCTCGTTTGTGTTCTCCAGCAGCACCGGGGATTCCGGGCGGGTGGCAGGACAAATTGTTACCGGCATCGGGTTTCTCGGTGCCGGAGCCATTCTGCACTCGCGCAACGGTGTCTCCGGCATGACCACAGCCGCCACCATTTGGATCACCGCAGCCATCGGCATGGTCATCGGTGCCGGCTTCCCACTGGCCGGCTTGGGCCTCAGCCTGCTGGTGCGCCTCGTGCTGGCGGCGGTCCTCAAGTGGGAAGTCCACCACTTGGGTGGCTTTCAAACCGTCGCCATCGAGCTCGAGTTCGATCCAGACCATGGCAAAACACGCATCAAAATGGAACGCCTGCGCGAGGAATTCCGGGTCACCAGCCAAGCCTTGGCCTATGAAAAACTGCCTGATGGATCTGTGCGAACTCAACTCGACCTGCGCCTGCCACGCCGCCATCTGCATGAGTTTCTCGACGATCTGGCAAGCCTGCCCGGCGTAATCTCTATCCGCGAACACGGACAAGTGTCTCAATTGCCGTGATCCGCCCGCCCGCCCAATTGCCGTGATCCGCGCACCCGCCCAATTGCCGTGATCCGCCCACCCGCCCAATTGCCGTGACCCGCCCACCCGCCCAAACCAAACCCCTGAGCGGGGTTGAACTCGTTAGGGAAGTGTGCCGGCGCATTCGTTTGGCCCGCAGCCACTGGGATGCCCACCACAACGGTGCCTGTCGCCAGGAACGCGAGCGGGCCCTGGCCCTCTATGCCACCCTCAGTGAGGCCGCCAAAGAGCAAGTGCCCCAAGTGCTGCGGGTATGGTTGCGCTACCGCAGCGAAAAGTACTTCGGGGCCAAGCGGACGCCTTCGGGCAGCCCGCGCAAGTGATATTTGCCAACACGGCTGATTTGCCAATTCCCGGCTTGGAAAACGCCACAGGATCCGCTGTGATTCCGGCCATGGCCTACCTTGACGAGAATTTCCTGCTGCATTCAGCCACCGCCAGGCGGTTATTTCACGAGGTGGCCAAGGCACAGCCGATCATGGATTACCACTGCCATCTGTCGCCGCGGGAGATCGCCGTCAATCAACGCTGGGACAACCTGACACAGATCTGGCTAGGCGGCGACCACTACAAATGGCGCTTGCTACGAGCTAACGGGGTGGCAGAGGAGTTCATCACTGGAGGTGCCTCACCACGCGAAAAATTCCAAGCGTGGGCGGCCACCGTGCCAGCCACCCTGCGCAATCCCAGCCACCACTGGGCCCACCTGGAACTCCAACGCTACTTCGATATCCACCTGCTCTTGTCACCCGAAAGTGCCGACGAAATCTGGGAACGCGCTAACGAAAAACTCGCCGCCCCGGAATTCTGCGCCAGGCAACTCCTGGAGAAATTCGACGTCAGAATGGTCGGCACCACCGATGACCCCGCCGATCCTCTCGACCACCACCACGCGATCGCCGCCGCCGGCCTGACCACGCGGGTGCTGCCCACGTTCCGGCCGGACAAGGCGTTGCAGGTGGACCAACCGGAGGCTCTGGCGCTGTGGCTGGACCGGCTTGAGGCCGTGACCGACCAATCGATCATTCACCTATCAGACTTACTGATGGCATTGCAGAAGCGCCACGATGATTTCCACGCGGCGGGCGGACGCCTGTCCGATCATGGCCTGGGGCGCTGTCCCGCACTGGAGTGCTCGGATGCGGAGGCCTCACTCATCTTCGACAAGGCCCGTTCCGGCATCGCCGCCAACGCAGAGGAAACCGAGCGGTTCTCGTTCTATCTGATGGTATTCTTCGGCCAACTCGATGCCGCCCGCGGCTGGACCAAGCAACTCCACCTCGGCGCCCTGCGCAATGCCCACTCCAGGATGCATGCACAACTCGGCCCGGACAGCGGCTTGGACACCATCGGCGACGAGCGCCAGGGCGCCGCGCTTGCCAGATTCCTCGACGCTCTGGCCAAGCGCGACGCCTTGCCCAAGATGATTTTGTACAACCTCAATCCGGCGGACAACTATCTGTTCGCCGCTATGACCGGCGCATTCCAAGATGGCAGCATCGCTGGCAAAATCCAGTTCGGTTCCGGATGGTGGTTCCTCGACCAAAAACACGGCATCGAAATGCAACTCGACGCTCTCTCCTCCACCGGCCTGTTGTCCCGCTTCGTCGGCATGCTCACCGACTCCCGCTCGTTCCTGTCGTTCCCGCGCCACGAGTACTTCCGGCGGATCCTGTGCAATTTGCTTGGCCAAGAGGCCGAATGTGGCGAGCTGCCCGACGATTTTGCCACCCTCGCCGGACTGGTGCGCGCCGTCTGCTACGAAAATGCCCGTGCATATTTTCGCCTCGATAGTGACGATATTGTCACCAAGTCCGCACTGCGCCATGCCGCCGACAAGCGTATCGATGCTGCGGAGGTCGCTGGAGCTTCCGCTTATATACCTTATGGAAAGTGAAATTGTGACGGACATCAATCCGCCGGAGGTCAACGAGGTTGCGCTGGTGCCAATTCTTCAATCAAAACGGCCGCGCTCCCACGGCAAACGCACGAAATTGTCCTGCCTGACCGTGTTTCTATCAGACATTCATCTGGGCACTGCGGAGAGCAAAGCCGATGAAGTCGTGGAATTCCTCAAACACATCCGCTGCCGAAAACTGGTGCTCAACGGGGACATCATTGACGGCTGGGCGCTGCGGCGGGGGGGGCGCTGGCGTTCCAGTCACAGCCGGGTGATCCGCAAATTGCTCAAGATGACCGAAAATGACGGTGCCGAGTTGATCTATCTGCGGGGCAACCATGATGATATTTTGGAACGCCTGCTGCCGCTGGCCTTCGGACGGCTCCAGTTCCTCAAGGAATACATCCACCTTTCTCCCACTGGCAAACGCTATCTCGTCGTCCATGGCGATGGATTCGATAGCGTCTCCACCAATCACAAATGGATCGCCTCGCTCGGCTCCGTTGGCTATGACTTCCTGCTCCAGGTCAACCGGTATTACAACATCTGGCGGGCCTGGCGCGGCAAGGAGTACTTCTCGATCAGCAAGCTCGTCAAGGCCAAGGTCAAGTCCGCCGTGGCCTTTGTCGATCACTACGAAGAACTTCTCCAGGATCTCGCCCGCCACAAACAATGCCAAGGCATCATCTGTGGCCACATCCACACCCCCGAGGACAAGCAAATAGGCAACATCCACTACCTGAATTCCGGAGATTGGGTGGAAAGCCTAACCGCCATCATCGAGCACCTCGACGGCCGCATGGAATTGGTTAACTACGGTGAATTTATCGCAAGGTTCCAGCAGCAAGATGAAAACGGATCATCCGGAGATCCGAAGTGAGCCCCAAGCCACAAAGCCGCCCGAACACTGGGGAGCGCCGGCGTCCCGCCCAATACGCTTCAATTGCAGAGCGGAAGCCATGCAGGAAAGAGGCGCCCAGCTTGCTGGCGAGTGTCCCCTTCAAGGAGAGTGGGCATCACATCAGAAATCAACAATCATCAATCGACAATCGACAATTTTCAATCGTTCGACTGAGCTCACGCCGAAGTCCTCTTCGAATTTCGCTGGGTCTGAGGCATGCCACGCTATAAATTTGTAGGATTGAAGCGGCGTGTCTATGACCGCCGATGACCC
>CAIQXC010000648.1 GCA_903875675.1 Akkermansiaceae bacterium | reverse complement strand
GGCCCGTGATTTTTCTAGCACTCTTGTTCCCGCTGCTTCCCGAGGGCTTGGTCAACGCGCAACTCGAAGGCTGGATCTTCGTGATCACTCTGCTGACGGTACTCATGGCCATGGGCTTCGACCTCAGCCGGAATCTAACTATCACATGGGGGGCCGCGATCCTCGCCAGTGTGTTCTGCCTGTTATGGCTCAAGGATGCCAAAAACGTCGTGGTGTTCAGCCAGATCGGCCACCACCTGTCGTCCAAAAATCCGCTCATTTCCCACGACTGGCTGGATTTACTGGGTTTATTCGGCGGCATTCTCTATTTCATCATGTTTATCGACGTGCGTATCAACCAGCGCTGGCGCATCAGTCACAATGAGATCGAGCACTTCGCCATGCTCAGCAAGGACGACTCACTGGGCCGCGGTGCCAAACGCTTCATCACCAGCTATCCGGATTTCCTCGAACTGCTTCTGTGCGGTTCTGGCACCATTCAAATCTACAGCGCCCAGGGAGGCATCCAACTGCGCAGCATTGCCAATGTTCCCTGGCTATTTTTCCGCAGCAAGAAAATCAGCCAGATTCTAGAAAGCACCGAGGTGTCTTCCACCAGCGCCGAAGAAGACGTCGATCTGCACGAAGGCCAGGCGTCCAACGAGGAACTCAGCGACGGCCACGGCGGCTGAGGTGGCGCGAATGGCTCAGTGACTTGCCGCCAGCGATTCGCAGGTGACGATTCGCAGCGGGCCAAGCAGGCCGGATTCTTGGAGTGGGTCGGTCTTTTTCCACAGCCGCCATGTGCTGAAGGTGAAGCGGCCGCTCGGGTTGGGTTGGCCGCTCTGGAGCCAGTCCGGCCATGCCTTGAGGGACCCGTCGGGATTCATTTCGCAATCCGGCGGCAGAGATTCGTCACCAATCATGCGGTTGATCCACAGATTGACGACGCTGACTTCGAGCTGGTTGGTGCCACTTCTAACGGTATCGGTGATTTCGACGCGGAATGGCGGTTTCCACAGGATCCCGAGGTCCTTGCCATTGAGTTTGACTTGCGCCATGACTGCCACCTTGCCCAATTCCAGGTAGATCCGGTTCTTGGGATCCAGCAATTCCTGCGGCACCTCAAACGACTTCCGATAGATACCCGTGCCGGAAAAGTGCTTCACTCCGGCATCCGGGTGATCGCTCCATGACATGAGCTTGGCCAGCGTGATTTTGTCAGGCGCACCCCAATGCGGCGGAAACTCCAACTCCCACGGCCCGTCCAGCTCAAGCGGCACAGGCAGCGCTCCAATATCAACCCGGCTGCGCTTGCCGCTAGCCGTTAGAAACTCATAGGTGCCCGCTTGCGCCGCCGTACCTTGCACCAAGTCAAGGCCCGCAGCGGCGGCCGGGGCATGCTCCCGATCCAAAAGTACATCCCCGTTGCGGGTGACGGCCACGATTTGGTTAGCCGGATTGGCGGGATTGCGGAACACCACGAAGGCCGAACCGCTAGGCCCGAACTGCATGGGCACGGTAGTGCAACCGTTCGCATCGGACCAAAACCCCGGGATGGGCCGGATACTGCCGGATTCCGGATCCCATAACTCAGGTTGCCGCCCGCCCACCCGGAACGTGCAAGTGGCGGTGAGCGCTTGCTCGGTGGATAGGAAATATACCTCCGCCCCGTCGAGCGCGCGGTGAATCCAGTTGAGCTTTTGGCTAGAGATGAAATCAGGTAATACCGCGAGTTTAACCATAACTTCCTCGGGCTTCATGCCGCGCATCACCTTGCCCTTGCCGACCGATCGCTCGTTGATCGTCACATCGTTGCCCCACAATTCTGTGACCCGCTGCTTGAGTTGCACGTCAGCCTGCGGAAAATCCGTTAGTCCAGGGGTAAACTCCGGAGCCGGGCCGAGAATCACCGCCCCGTCCTCCACCAAGCTGCGGATTTTCCCGAGCATGGCCAGGCTCATGTTTTTAGTGTTGGTGGCCGGCAGGCACAGCAGCCGGTATTGCATCCCGCTGGGCAAGGTCAGCCGCCCGTCGCGCATCGTCACCTGCTGGATCAATGCCTGTGGACTGATGCCATCGTAGTCATATCCGCTTAGCCCTAGCAGATTAAAGCGCTGCATCGGCTCTTCGGGTTGGAGACTGAGCACATCGGCGACAAACCGGCCCTGACGTAGCAGGTACTGGCAACGAGCGAGGTATTGGTGCCACGCCTTGGAGTCCTCCCACCACGTCTCGGTCCGCTCATAATGCAAGCCATAAGGCCCCATGCTCATCCCCGGTGAGCACTGATGCGTCCACGGCTGCATCGCATAGCGGTGGATGATGAAGCGGTTGACCCCGCCGCATAATACCCGGTCGCCGCGCGCCTTGATGAGCGCCGGATGACCCCGCCACCGCTCTCGCATGTTGGATGTGAATGCCTCGGCTCCAACAATCGGCCGACCGTTGACGTGGGCGGCGGAGGCCATGGCCTTCAAGCTCCAATCGAGACGGCCGCCGCCCGACCACCAAAACTCGCAGATCGGTTCGTCCACTGAATTGATGACATCCATATCTAACGCCGGAGTTCCGTAGGCTTCCATGGAAAGGCGCATGCCGTGGGCATGCGCCAATTCCCCGAGGTGGCCGATATAGTTTTCGCTCAGCAACTCGGACACCGTCTGGCGCAGGTCCCACAGGAACCGCTCCGTCATGTCCACACTGCCAATAAAACGGCCGGTTAAAATGGGCAGCAACGGCAGCAGGTCGTAACCGCGCCGCCGCTGGAATTCCTCGCGCATCTTCGGCGTCCAATTCTGACCGCCAATTTCCCAGCTGTCCACATGCGTCGATGTTAGAGTGGTGCCAGCCAGCGGGCCGACGTCCGCGACGAGCTTGCCAAGCATGCCGTTGAATTGCGCCTCGATGCCATCCTTGCTCAGCTTGTCGCATTCCGGCCCACTGCCCGAGGCCGGTGCCGGATGACTGAGCGCACCAGTGAACGTGTGGCCGATGCGCAGCACCGTCCAAGTGCCAGCGTCTGGCAATGCGGGGGCGGCCCAGTCCAACCTGCCGGTGGCGTCCATCTGTTTCGTCAGATCGAGAATTTTTGCCGGATCGATCATCCCTTCGGCCGGAACCTTGGCCTCCCGGTCGGTGCCCATGCTATATCCCGAGATATACCCCCACGATACGGATTTTTCTGCTAGATGATTGATCTTATCCTCGGTCTTGGGCAGCACCTTGGGCGTCGGAAACGCCAACACCGCTATGTCCCGATAGAACTTACGGTTCGCATGGGGTTGCGGCAGGAGCCCGGAAAACCCTCCGTCGGCGGCCACTTGTGTCTCGCTGGTGACAACCACCTGCATCGCTTTGTCAGGCGGAATCCAGAAGCCGCCACTGCCACCCCAGCCGGGGCCGTTGTTGATATTGACTTGCAGGCCGAGGCGCCGGGCTTCGCGAACGAGGTGCATGATCAGAGAGCGCCACTGGTCGCTCATAAAGGCCACAGGGCCTGCGGGTGTGCCCTGATCCACCTCCATGACAATCATGCCGCCGATGCCCACCCGCTGCATCGCCTCCAGGTCTGCAGTGATGCCTTCGCGGGAGATATTGCCGTTGAGGAAAAACGCGTACACCCAGGGCCGGGCGCTGTCAGGCGGGCTGCGGAACCCGTCAGCGATGTCCTCCCCTGCAGCCTTGATTTTCCCCACCTGCGCCGCCATCAGCAGGGCGAGAAACGCTGCCAACCACGCGGAGCATCGGTGGCTCAACCGCAACTGGAGCTTGCCTGCACAATGGGTTGTCATGTCAGGGTCATGCCAAATCACGCGGCTGAGCGCAAGCCCCAACAGCCGCCCAGCCACTTGGCACGCGCCGCGAGACGCGGCACGCACGGCCTGCGGCCGGAGGCACGCAGCCACGTGGCGTAGCTG
>CAIQXC010000647.1 GCA_903875675.1 Akkermansiaceae bacterium | reverse complement strand
GGTGGGATGGCCAATGGCCGGGTTCTGGAATTTCCAGACGACTTTCTTGTCTGGGGTGACCTCGAAGATCGGGAATTTGCTGGTGTAGGCGGCGACCACCGTGTTGCCGTTAGGCAGGCGCAGGCAACCGGCCGAGTAGGCAAAGCCGACGTCCGGCACGTCATCGGCGGTGAGTTTCCAAACGATTTTATTGGATTTATCCACTTCGATGACGGGCATGCCATAGGCACCCCCGATGAGGAGGTTGCCGTTAGACAGGAGCTCCGCGCTGTGGACGATGGGCCACTTTACGCCTTGGTTTTCGATGTCTTTGCCTAGCAAAACGCGCAGTTCCTTGCCTTGGGCGTCGAACTCGCGGATGTTATTTTCGCCGGCGGCGGTGACCAGATAGGTGCCGGCCGGGGTTTTGCGGACCTGGCGCATGTGGCTGTGGGCATTGCCACCCAAGGTGAGTTTGATCTCCTTGGTGATTTTCCCCTGATTGTCCAGTTCTAGCAGGCGGCAAGTGCCGCCCTCGCCGATGAGGGCACCGCCGCCGGGCAAGGGTTGGCAATTGTGAATCTCCACCGCCACTCCTTTGGGTGCCTCATATTGCCAGATAGTCTTGTGGTCTGCGGAAACTTCCCGCACCTGATTGCCGCCGCTGAGCAGGATGTGATTGTTAGGCAACAGCCATGCGTCTTGGCAAGGGCCGGGCATTTTGGGCGATTCCCAGACGACCTTGTCGTCGCCGGCGGCGACGATATAGGCGGCATTGTTGGAATAGCTCGCGATGAGCAGGGCCGGGTGTTGGCCAGCAGCTTGCTGGCTGAGGGCGGCCGGTGAGAGGGCCAGGAATTGAGCGGCCGCCAGCGCGGCACAAGAGTGTTTCATCGTCATGTGGGTTCCGATTTTGTGCCGGCCTTGGCCGCGTTGTTAGCTAGCGAGGCTGCGCCTCAGACTCAAGACGCAAGACTTGAAGACCCAAGAGCAGAAAACTTGACCTAACGACTGCAACTTCGGCTTTTCAAGGACTCTAGTTATGGATACCTCAAGGAAGTTCGAAGTAGGAGACGGTGATAGGATCGTCGTGCTTGGAGTTGATGAGGCCGGGGAAGGGCATGTCGAAATTGACCACAATCAACTTGTTGCCTAACAGACAGGCCGTGCACGGTTGGTCGAGCAGGCCGTCTTTGCCATCGGAGTCGGCGTTTTCCCAGATCATTTGCAGGGTGTGGTTGCGGGCGTCATAGATATGGACCGAGTTGCGGGCCGAGTTGGCCAGATAGATCTTGTCGGTTTTTTGGTCGCACCAGATGCCGTCGCAGCATTGGAACGAGGCATCGTCGATGATTTTGATGTTGCTCTTGACGGTGCCGTCAGCATTGAAGGTGATTTTGAAGAACTGGCCGTCGCCGAAGAGTCCGCAATACAGGTTGCCTGCGCTGTCGAAGGCGAGGCCGTCGGCACCGGCTGCTTGGTCGAAGCCGCCGTCGGTTTTTGCGGGTTGAGGTTTGCCGGTAAAGGTGGTGATGATATGGGGGTCTTTGGCGAGCGGCAGGACCTTGAGGGTGGGTTTGCCTGCGCCGATTTCGGTGAGGGGGAAGCACCAGATGCCGCTTTGGTCGCGTTTGTCAGGCAGGTCGAAGAAGGTATCGGTCATGTAGAGTTTGTCGCCCTTGAAGCGGATGCCGTTAGACAGTTTGGTGCCTTCGACGGCGATTTCGCAGGACACAGGTTTGCCGTCTTTGACGATGACGCGGAGGATGCGGGACTGATGGTCCTTATCGTCGAAGTACTGGTTATCACAGATATAGAGGTTGCCGTCGGGACCGAACTCCATGCCCATCGGATGGACCTTGCCGGTCTTCGGATGCAGTGGCAGGTTCACGAACCAGTCGCTGACTTTGCCGGCATCGTCGAGCATGGCGATTTTCGGGGTGAATTTTTCGTATTCGAGGCAATTGGGCATGGAGACGAGGATATGTCCCTTGCCATCCAGTGCGAGTTCATCGGGAATGGCGCACTCGCCCGTGAGGTCGCAGAAGAGTTTGGGTTTGAGGTTGAGCGGCGGCAGCAGGGTCACTTTGCCGGGATCGGCTTTGGCCAGCGCGTTGGTCCCGGAAGCGGCCGCTTGGGCGGGTTTGGCCGCTTCGGCAGGTTTGGCCGTTTCGGCAGGTTTGGCCGTTTCGGCGGCGGCGGATGTCTCGGCAGCTGCGGCCGGTTTCGGGGCTTCCTTGCAGCCCGAGCAGACCACTGCGGTGGCCACCGCCATGATTGCTAGGAGTTGCTGTGACGGCTTGGCACCGAGGTGAAAACCAAGGGGCGTGGCGGCGGGCGGGCAGGCTGGGGTTGGATGGGTAGGCATGGCTTAGGTTGTTAGCGGCCCGACCATACACAACTTGGGCGATGTGCCAAGTCCGATTTTTGAGGGGAGAGATATCCAGTCTCAGGACTGGGTGAGAACGCCTGCTGGAGTGGCTCAGGCGATGTTGGTGAACACCGCCTGCACGTCATCATCGTCCTCGATGCGGTCGAGGATTTTTTCGACGTCCAACATTTGTTCTTCGCTCAGATCGATGGGCTGGCTGGGCAGGCGCTTGAGGCTGGCTTTGGGGGATGGGATGCCTAGCAGCTCCACGGCTTGGCAGAGGCTGGCGAAGGCGCTGTATTCGCCGATGACTGAAACGATGCCCTCATCGACCTGCAATTCCTCGAGGCCGGCGTCGATGAGTTCGAGTTCGAGTTCCTCGAGGTTGGGCGAATCGGGGATGGGGAACTCGATGACGGTTTTGCGGGAGAACATGAAATCCAGCGAGCCGGAGTTGACCAGTTGGCCGTTATTTTTGTTAAAAATCGTCTTCATATTGGTCACCGATCGGTTAGAGTTATCGGTGGCGCATTCGATGAAAAACAACGATCCGTGGGGGCCTTTGCCTTCGTAGGAGACTTCCGAGATATCGGCGCCGTCCTTGCCGGCGGCCCGCTTGATGGCGGCCTCAATATTTTCGCGCGACAGGTTTTGGGCTTTGGCGTTGTTGATGGCGACCCTCAGAGGGGCGTTGCTTTCCGGGTCTGGGCCGCCGTTTTTAGCGGCGAGGGTGATGGATTTGGCCAGCTTGGGAAACACTTTGGACATGGTGGCCCAACGCGATTCCTTGGCTCGGCGGCGGCATTCAAAGGCTCTTCCCATGGTTTGTGCGGTGCGGGTGTTGGCCGGGCAGAAGTCCCGGCGCGGCGAGTGAAGCATGCGCGGCGCGAAACTCAAGCGCGGAAAAATCCGTGAGTGGCAGACCTGCCGTGGCTGTGGGCAGGTGTGTCTGTGACCGCCGATGTGAATGAGAAGGCGCTTGGCGACCCATCGGCTGCATTGGCGCTTCCTCGGTCAACGGCGGTCATAGACGCGCCGCTACCGCCAAGCGGCAGATATTCACTTGGCAGCACAGCAGCGATGGGTATGCTCTAGAGCACGTGAAAGCCACTATGAATCTTGTTGCGCCCCCCCTCGCCGATTGCACACGCGCCTTCTCGGCGGATCTCCGCTGCCTCAACCCGGTGATCTCCAGAGATTTGGCACCCATTTCAAAGCCAAGTAAATCCGCATCGCCGGGGGGGCTTGGCACCTTCCGCAGCACGTTCACGTCTTGTGTGCTGTCGCTCGTGGCGCTGGGCGGGTGGAGTGCCGGGCCGGTATGCGGCGGGGAGAACTGGCCGCAATTTCGCGGCCCGCATGCCAACGGCCAGACGGCGGCGCAGGGCTTGCCGGTCACCTTTGGTGAGGCAGAGAATTTGCGCTGGAAAATCCCGGTGCATGGCAAGGCTTGGTCTTCGCCGGTGGTATGGGATCAACAGATTTGGATGAGTACCGCCACCAAGGATGGCAAGGAGTTGGGGGCAGTTTGCATCGACGCCGAATCTGCCAAAATCCATTTCGACGAGGTGGTTTTCAACATCGACAAGCCGCTGTTCTGCCAACCGATGAACCCCTACGCAACCCCCACCCCGGTCATCGAAAAAGGCCGGCTCTATCTGCACTTCGGCACCTACGGCAGCGCTTGCCTCGATACCACCAACGCCAAGACGTTGTGGACCCACCAAGAATTTTCCTGCGACCACTTTCGCGGCCCGGCGTCCTCTCCCATCTTGGTGGACGACTTGCTGGTGCTCACGTTCGACGGGATTGATGTGCAATTCATCGCAGCCCTGGACAAGCTCACCGGCAAGACGGTTTGGAAACGCGACCGAAAAATCGTCTATGACACCGAGGATCACGATTACTTTAAGGCCTACTCAACTCCGGCCCTCATTTCGGTGCAGGGTCACCAGCAATTGGTTAGTCCCAGCGCCGGTGCCACCATCGCCTACGAACCGAAGACGGGTGAGGAGATTTGGCGGGTGCGCAGCGGCGGCATGAACGCCTCGGCATTGCCGCTGTTTGGCAACGGGCTCGTCTATGCAACCAGCGCGGCCGGTGGCTATCAGCTCTTTGCGGTGCATCCGGACGGTCGCGGCGATGTGACCGAGAGTCATGTGGCGTGGCAGTTTGCCAAGAACGTGCCGACGCGCTCCTCGCAGATTTTGCTAGGCGAGCGGCTTTTCATGATCAGTGACGCAGGCGTGATCTCGTGCGTCGATGCCAAGTCCGGCCTCAGTATTTGGCAAAAACGCCTGGGCGGCCCGTTTTCAGCTTCGCCGCTGTTTGCTGAAGGACGCATCTACTTCTTCGGCGAGGACGGCGATGTGCCAGTCATCGCCGCCGCCGATACGTTTCAATTGCTAGCCACCAACCAACTCGGCGATGGCTTCATGGCTTCACCGGCCGTGTATAACAATTCGCTCATCCTCCGCTCGCGCAGCCACCTTTATCGGATAGAGAAAAAACCGTGATTTTTCCAGAGGATCCTCAGGGAATGATGGGCACCACTTCGGTGTCTGTCATCCATCCGCGGAGGGAGGTCCTGGGAACCTCAACGTAGCGGAATGCCCCGCTGGTCGCGCCGAGACGCACACTGCGGCCGGCACCCGGGCTGCCTAGCACTTCGGCCTTGTCAAAAGGTGATAGGCGCACTCCGGTCGTCGCGCTGAGCACGATGCCGAGGGCCGCCTCATCGCGGCGCAGATAGAGAGCGGTGGCACCGGTCATCAGTGCCAGAATTGCGATCGAGGCTGCGGTTAGCGCTCCGTTGCGCCAGCCGCGGCGGGGCAGGCCCAGCACCCCGAAGAGAACCGCGAGACCACCGAGCAGCAACGCGCTGCCGACGACCAGCCACGACCATTCGTGGCGGCTGAAGTGGTAAAGCAGGGCATCGAGGCGCGGGTTGCGGTGCGTTTCCTCGAAGGCGGCGGCTGCCTGCCGGGCGAGTGTCAGGTTGGCCAACAAATCCGGGTCTCGCGGGGTGAGCAACCGGGCACGCTCGTAGGCAAGGATGGCGGGGCCGTATTGGCCGAGCCTTTGATAGGAATTGCCGAGGTTGTACAGGACACTGGCGCGCGGACCTTCGCTGGTTAGAAGTTGCTTGTAGGCCGTAGCCGCGTCGGCATACTCACCTGCGGCAAAGCGTTGGTTCGCCTGCTCGAGGGCGATGGATCCCGCCGCGTGAAGAGGGGCATTACCAAACAAAATCAAGCAAGCCGCGAGCCGGAGAGGGCGATTCATGATCAGACTATAACTTTGGAGTTCAGGTTCATCTCAGCGGGCGGAAGGCGTTAGGGATGCCAATGCTTCGGCCAGCAGGGAGCGCCAATGGGGCAACAGATCCTCGGCGGCGTGGCGGCCATAAGCGGAGAGGTCGGCCTCGTGGAAGAATCGGGCGACGGGGGATTCGGCGGGGATGCGGGCGGAAATTTCCGCCAGGGTGATGGCGGGAGCCGGTTGGTTCCACAGCGCTCCCAAGCGCAATTGGATGGCACGGCGCGCGGCCTCGAAAAATCCTGCCACATCCCGCTGCTCGGCGCAGTGGGCAGCTGCTTGAAGGGCCTCGTGGGTGGCTATTTCCATCGCGGCATGTGCTAGGCGCGCTGGATCTCTCCGGCGGTGGCGCAGCCAGGCAAGCGTTTGGCCTAACACGCATAACAGGCCTGCCAGAGCTAACAACCAGACAAAGCCCGGCCTGGCAACCAGCGGTGTCAGCGGAGCGACCGCGCTCAAGACGCTGTGTTGGCCGACGAGTGGGTCTTTGGGCTTGGCGGGTTCCGGGGGCGCGGCTGGGATGTTAGGTTGAACATCGACCAGGTCCGCGCCGCTGACCGCAACCGGCTTGGGTGATGTGGTTAGAGTTTTATAGGCGGCGGCGGCCGGATCAAAGAAGCTGAAGCTCAGCGTGACGTCCTGCTTGCCGCCTTTGCGTGCCACCGCACTGAATTGAAACCTCTTGCTGGCGGAAAATGCCGCGGCGTCGCGCGGCGTCAGGTCGCTCTTGCCCGGATAGATTTTCCATGCGTCCGGCGGCACGGGTGCGGGGGCACCGAGCAGCGCGAAATTGCCTGAGCCACTGAGGCTGGCGCTGATTTGTTGGGGCTCGCCGGTTTTCCAACTCGCGGGAATATCGGCGCTCTCAAACTTGAAATCACCCACCGCCCCGGTGAATCCATCGGGCCGTCCGGTCGTGGGCAGCGGCCGCACTTCAATCTCCTCGTCCTCCGACTTGAGGGTCACTTCCTGCTGAATCATCGGCGTGTTGAAGCGGTCCATCATGCTATCGAAAAGCGGGTCGTCAAACGGCCCACCGTTGCGTCGGCGTGGTTTGGGGGCGGAGGTGTCGCGCACGGCGACGGTGGCATCCAAGGAAAGCGAAGCGGGGTATTTGCCGGCCTTGGTGGCGGAGATGCCGCCATACCAGGTGACCACGGTGTAGCGCTTGCCATCCTTGATCTCGGTGCTCTGTTGGGGACGCTCGCTGACGTTATGCAGAGTGAAGGCCTTGCCCTCGGGTTGGATGCGGCCTCCCAATTGGGCGCGGGCGTCCTCCGGCAACCAGGTCCGGATGCTTACCGGCGCAATCTCCCCGACGTATAGATAGTTGCGGTCCTTGATCAATAGCTCAACCGTTAGAAAGCCGAAGCGCTTGCCGCTCGTGTCGGGGGCTTGGCCGGCAGTGGGCGGCGCGCCGGAGGGCGTAGGCGCTTGGGCGGCGGCAGCGTCGAGCACCTTGAGAGTGAGCGGCTTGGTGGTGAGTTGCTGGCCGTCGATACTCACGGCAATCGGTGGAATCTGATAGTTGCCTGGCGTGTTAGAGCCTACGGCATAGGTGCATGTCAGGGAGACAATCGTCTGGCCGCCATTCATCTGGATTTGCCGACTTTGGTCGCGTCCTTGGATGATGAGGTTTTCCACTTCGGGCAATTGGATCTGGTCGACCCTGCTGCCGGTGATGGTGAGGGTCAGCAGGGCACCGTTGCCGGCCGGCACGCTATCGCGGTCTAGCGTGGCGCCCACTGCTGCTGCGCCAGCATGAGTGGCCAGACCGGAGGTGGTGAAAATGCCAGCCGCAATGAAGCACAGGCAAGCCAACATCTGGCGAGCCAGACTCGTGATGGGGGAGCGGGCCTGATTGGATCCGGGCAGAGCACGCGGACAGCGGTGGAGGGGACGTCCTGCTCGCCGCCAATCTGCAACCTTTCTGAAAAAGTTAGATCGTGGAAACTGGCTTACCATGTTTTGCCTTTGGTGGAGTTGTCTGGAGTTAGGGTGCGGGTGCGTCGCTGCTGAGGGATGGGAATGACCGTGCGTTCATCGCTGCGCAGTTCTTCCAGCAATTGTTTGGCTTCCTCCGGCGTCATTTCCTGCTTTTTGCTGCGTTCCTTGGCCTCGGCAACCTCTTTGTCGGAGTCCTTCTGGTCCTTCGAATCCTTCTGTTCCTTCGAATCCTTCTGTTCCTTCGAATCCTTCTGTTCCTTCGAATCCTTCTGTTCCTTCGAGTCCTTCTGTTCCTTCGAGTCCTTCTGTTCCTTCGAATCCTTCTGTTCCTTCGAATCCTTCGAATCCTTCTGGTCCTTCTGGTCCTTCTGGTCCTCCTTGTTCTGCTGTTTCTTCAACTCCTCGAGTTTCTTCTCAACCAGCGCCTTGTTATAGAGTGCATCTTCATCGGACTCGTTGAGGGCCAGCGCGTCTTGATAGGCTTTGATGGATTCCTCCCATGTCTTGATAGTCGCCTCTGGATCTTTCTCCGCAGTGCCCTGGCCGGTCCGATAGAGTGAATTGCCAAGATTGTAGTAAGACCGCTGTTGCAGCGCGAGATCCGGGGTGCGCAGCGATGCCCGCAGCGAGTCGGCCGCTTTCGAAAACTCCCCCTTGGCGTAGAGTTCGGTGCCCTGATTGTAAACGACCCGCGCGTCTGGCACCGCAGAAGGCGCTTCCGCCGCTAGGCCCGAGCCTTCTGAACCTAGCAATAATAGCCCGCCCGCCACCATCACCGTGATCCGCCGAGCTGCCGACGGCAACGCCCGTACCGTCTTGGCCCGCCGCCGCTCGCCAATGAAAAATTCCAGGAGCCACAGCGCGAGAGCCGCAGCCAGCGGCCACTCAAAGCGTTCTAACGGAATTCGCTCCATTCGCTGGCTCAACTCACTTTGCGGCACCAGTCGCAGTTTTTCTTTATAGATCGTGTCAAGCCCCTCGGCACCCCGGCCAAGCGCCACGTACAGGCCGCCGGTATCATCGGCGATTTTGCGCAAGGTGGCCTCGTCGAGCTTGGTTTTCACCACTTGTCCGTCGGAGTCGCGCAGGACGTCACTGCGGCCGTTTGGAAAATGCAGTGGAATAGTCGTCCCCTCGGGACTGCCCACACCGACCGGATAGATGGCCATCCCGTTTTTGGCCGCCGCCTTGGCTGCCTCGAGTGCCGAGCCCTCCAGGTCCTCGCCGTCGGTTAGGAGAACCAGCACCCGGTGGTTGTTGCCGCTCTCGTCAAAGAGTCGTTCGGCCTCCTTGATCGCGCTCGCCAAGTCAGTGCCTTGGCGGGGAATAATGTCGGTGTCCAGCGCATGCAATGATTCGCGGAACGCATCATAATCCAGCGTGAGCGGACACAGCGCAAAAGCACTGCCGGCAAATGGAATGAGCCCCACCCGGTCGCCTCCAAGCCGCGCCACAAAATCCAAAATCCCCAGGCGGGCACGTTCAAGCCTGTTAGGCGTTAGATCCTCAGCCAGCATGCTGCGCGAGGTGTCCACGGCGAACAAGATATCGATGCCCTTGCGTTTGACCTCATGCCACTCGTAGCCTTTCTGAGGACGGGCGATGGCGGCGAAGGCCAGCATGAGCGCCAGCAGCCACAGCCCGCGTTTGATTTGGCGCAGGCGCGGCGACAAGCCGCCGCTGAGTCGCAGGCGGAAGCGCGGATGAATGAACTGGGCGAGGTCTGCTTCTCGGCGGCGGTCGCAGCGCCGAAACAGGGCTAGCAGCCCGGCGCACACGAGGAGGCCCGCGCCGAGCCACAGCGGCTGGGCGAAGTGGAGAGCGAAGTCATCCGTGGGGCGTGGCGACGTGATGGCAGATAGGATATTCACGGCAGACGGCGGAAGCGGGTTTGGCTGAGGACCTGTTCTAGCAGCAGCAAGGCCAGTCCGGGGGCGAGGAAATACAGATAGAGCTCGTCATATTGCTGGTACTTTTTGAGCTTGTGGGTGGTGGTTTCGAGTTTGTTGATCGACTCGTAAATGTTCTTCAGGGAATCCGTGTCGGTGGCTCGAAACTCCTGGCCACCGGTGGCCGCCGCCACCTGCTGCAACATCTCCTCGTCGATCTCCACCTTCATCGTTTGCAGGCGAGTGCGGCCAAAGGCATCCCTAACCGGCACTGGTGCCTCGCCACGGGTGCCCGCCCCAATCGTGTAAATCTTGATGCCCAGTGCCTTGGCGGCTTCGGCGGCGGTGAGCGGATTGGCCGCCCCGGCGTTGTTCACCCCGTCGGTTAGCAAAATGATGATGCGCGATTTTGCGGTGGAGTTGCGCAGGTGATTGACGGCTGAGGCGATGGCCGAGCCGATGGCGGTGCCGTCCTCGACTTGACCGAGGCTCACCCCGGCCAGTCGCTTGCCCAAAAACTCTTGGTCAAGGGTGAGCGGGCTGACCAGATAGGGCCGCGCCGCAAACGCCAGCATGCCGATGCGGTCGTTAGGCCGTTCGCTGATGAATTTACCCACCACCTTTTTGACAACCGCCACCCGGTTGGCCGGCTTGCCCTCGAGGGTGAAATCCAGGGCTTCCATCGAGCCGGAGACGTCCAGGGCGAGCATGATATCGATGCCGCTGGCTTCCACATCGGTGCTGCCCTTGCCGAGGCGCGGACGGGCCAGCGCCACGATGAGCAGGGCCAGCGCGAGCAATCCGAGAAACGCCAAAATGCCGCCGACCCTTGAGCGGGGGCGGGCACCGGCTTGGATGGCATCGTCTGTGGAGGGCATGCGCAGCGCCACGGGTTGGCCCCTGCGGCCGCGCCAGAATGCCAGCAGCGGCAGGCACAGCAACAGCCACAGCCATTGCGGGTGGACGAACTGAAAACTTCCGGTCATGGTGTGAGGGGCCGGGGTTTGGTGTTGGATGAAGGCGTGGCGGTGGCTCTGACGAAGCCGCGTGCGGCATGGATGAGATCACCGCGCTGGGGGGCATCCAAGTCAGAGGCTGCAAATTTCGCCAGATCGCAGGCCTTGAGAAACGTTCGCAGATGCTCGCTCTCACCGCTCAGCTGGGTGCCGTCCGCCCCGGCCAATTCCCGCAAAAATTCCTCGGTGCTACGCCTCGGCGCAGCCAGCCCGAAGCGATCGGCAATGTACTGGCGGACCGTCTGTGCCGCCCGGTTGGCAAAGGCTTCTGCGGCCAGCACCTCGCGTGACGCTTCCAGTTGCCTCAGGGCCGCGAGCGCGATTTGTGGCGGGCTTTGGCGGCGCTTGCGCCGGACGTACCAGCGCCACAGCAAACCAGCGAGCCCCAACGCCACGACGGTCCCGCCAATGCCAAGCCAGAGCCAGGTGTTAGATTTTGGTGGCAGCGGGATTTCCACCAGCGGCTTTGGCCCGCGGATGTCATCGGCGGGCTCAGCCGATTGGGCGGATAGATGGGCGGCAGCTCCCAGCATGAGCGCCAGCACCGCGCTGAGGACGGCGCGGACGGGCTGGCTGCGAATGATATTACTTCCTAACATTTCAAGGGGAAAAATGATAGTTCAGCCGGAGCGGTGGCGGCGTTTATGGAAAAATCCCATCAACTCAGGCAGCCAGTTTTGGCCGTTGATGCATTCTAGCAAATCGACGCCGAGCGAGCGGATGCGCAGGGCGGTGAGTTCGCGGCGCTGGCGGGATTTGCTGGCGAAGGCGTCGCGCACTTTGGCGCTGCCGGTATCCAGCTCGACGACTTGGCCGGTTTCGGCGTCTTCGAGGCGGATGCGGCCGATGTTAGGCAGCGAGTGTTCGCGCGGATCGGTGACGGACACGGCGATGAGGTCGTGGCGGCGGTTGCTGATTTGCAACTTGCCGCGCAGGTGGTTGAGGCGTTCGTCGAAGGGCGCGCCGATACAAAAATCCGACACCAGGAAGATGACGGCTTTGCGGTGCATCACCTGGTTGGCAAAATCCAAGGCCCGTGCAATGTCGGTGCCCCTGTGGGCGGGTTGGAAGAACAGGGCTTCGCGGATCAAACGCATGATATGCATCCGGCCCTTGCCCGGCGGTATGTATAACTCAACTTCGTCGCTGAACAATATCATCCCCACCCTGTCGCGGTTGCGAATGGCCGAGGCCGCCAGCACTCCGGCAGCTTCGGCGGCCAGTTCGCGCTTGGAATCGGCCACCGAGCCGAAATCCGCCGAGGCACTCACATCGATCATTAACAGGATCGTCAGTTCGCGTTCCTCGGTGAAAAGCTTGATATGGGGTTCGCCGGTGCGAGCGGTGACGTTCCAATCGATGGTGCGAACGTCATCGCCCGGCACGTAGTTGCGCACTCGGTCAAAGTCCATGCCGCGGCCTTTGAAGACACTGGCGTAGCCGCCGGCCAGCGAGTCGTTGACGAGGCGGTTGGTGCGCACCTCCATGCGCCGGACGCGGCCGAGGATCTCCGCGGCACGCGCCTGGTCTTCAACGCTGATGGGCGTGGTGAGGGTCGGCTGGATCATGGCACCGGCAACTCGTCGAGCAGGCGGGTGATGATTTGCTCGCTGTTGAGACCTTCCGCTTCCGCCTCGTAGGTGATGGTCACCCGGTGGCGCAGCACGTCCATGGCCACCGTCTTCACGTCATGCGGCGTCACGTAAGCCCGCCCGTTGAGAAACGCGTTGGCCCGGCTGGCCAACGCCAAATTGATGGTGGCACGCGGCGATGCGCCGACGCGGATGAGGGGGGCGATGTGCACGCCGAACGCATCGGGGCGGCGGGTGGCATGCACCAGTCGCACGATGTAGCGTTTGACCTTTTCATCCAGATAGAGGCGGTTGACAACCGTGCGTGCCTGTTGGAGCGCCCCAAGACTGACCATCGGAGCGGGTGCCGGCAGGTCTTCGGTGGTGCCTGCCAAATCGAGAATGCGCAGCTCCTCGTCCTCCGTCGGATAGTCCATGACCACCTTCATCATGAAACGGTCCAGCTGGGCCTCGGGCAGCGGATAGGTTCCTTCCTGCTCCAGCGGATTCTGCGTTGCCAACACGAAAAATGGCGATGGCAGCGCGAAACTTTCCTCGCCGATGGTCACCTGTTTTTCCTGCATCGCCTCCAGCAAAGCGCTCTGGACCTTGGCCGGGGCGCGGTTGATTTCGTCGGCGAGGATGAAGTTGGCGAACACCGGGCCGTGTTTGACGCGGAAGCGGCCCTCCCGCGGGTCGTAGATCTCGGTGCCCACGATATCGGCCGGCAGCATGTCCGGGGTGAACTGGATGCGGTTGAACTTGGCATCCACCAGTGAGGCGAGTGTCTTGAGCGCCAGGGTCTTGGCCAGCCCGGGCACCCCTTCGAGCAGCAAGTGGCCCTTGACCATCAGCGCAATGAGCAACCGGTCCACCAACTCACTCTGGCCGATGAGGTAGCGGCCAATCTCAGCTCGCAGCGGCTCAATCCAGTGCGAGGCATCGCGGACCAAGCTCTCCGCATCCGCCGGCTTGGGCAGGGCAGGGGAGGGCGTTTCCAGTTCAGGGGGCATCGGGGAAGTGTCGGTTGTGAAGGTGGCCATTTGTAAGGTGGGAGAGCATCTTGCCGACCCCTAGCGACAAGGCAGGGGCGCGGCTGATACCAAGCGACAGAATGCCCCGCCCTCGTCTAAAATCCGTCGTGGAGCAAAGCATGAGCAGCAACGAGGACGCAGCAAGTCACCGTGCAGCGATTTTGGCTTTCAACCCATTTGCAATATTTCCTCAATCCCGCCATGCTGGGTCCACCAGAATATCACCGACGAAGAGCTTGCGGCCGTCTTGGCGGGCTGCGGCAGCTGCAGGGACTAACACGGCAAGCCGCGCGCCATCGGCTGGCACCTGGATTTGAGTCTGGCCGGTGACGTTGCGGGCCAGGATTTGTTTGGTAACCAAATCATAAACAGTGACGGGTTGGGAACCGAGCGTGAGGGTGACGCTGCGGGCATCTGGATGCGGATTGAAATAGAGGAACGTGGGGTAGGCCGGAGCGCGGCAAAAATCGCTGGCTAGGCAGTCGAGCTGAAGGATGCGCGGGTCGGTGGTCGGCCGCACGATCGCAGCGAGGATACCGGCGTAGCCCGAACCATAAAGACCGAGGTCGGTCTTGGGACCCCAGCGCATGGCGACCGGATCCCCGGTGGCGCACGGGCTCATGCCGTGCCACTCGCGGCGCAAGCCTTCATAGGCGATGACGTGTTGCGGGTCGCCTTGCCAGAGCGCGCCAGACTCGTGCCCGGCGGGCATGGCCGCGGGATAAAACAAGCGGGCCGAGTTGGTGAGATTGAGCATCCACTTGCCGATGGCCCTGGCGTATTGCGGCTGATAGCGTGCCAGCGGCACCAGCGCGCCGGCCGCCACGAACGTATTCATGGCAAATGCGTAGCCGCCGCGGTCGTCGAGACTCCCCTGCAAGCCGTCGCAATCGTAGCCGCCCCAGTTACCCAGCGTCACGCCCCACCCGCCGCGGCACTCACTCACGCCGAAGCACCACTCAAGCAGGCGCGGCAGGTCGTAGTGGCGGCCTTGCTCGGCATTGAGACGTGCCGCGGCGAGCGTGCCGTAGGGCAACAGCACCTCGTAGAACGGGTTGGCCGTCTGCCCCTGCAGCGATTGGACGGCATGATCGGCGGCAGCGAGAAACAACGGATCGTGAAACTTCATCCAAGCCGCATATTGGAGCCAAGCCATGCCAGCAGCGGCATCCGGCTCGCGCCAGCGACCGTTGTCCACCGGCTTGCGGGTACCGAAATCAAACGACGTGTGATTGAAATCCGGTAGGCCCGTCGAATTTGTTAGATCGAGAGCCGCCAGGCGCCAGCGTTCGGCGGAAAGGCGGGAAATCTCGGAGAGTCGGGGGTGATTTGGATAGAGGTCGGCGAGGGCCGCAAACACGATATTGGGGAACATTTCATACCAGAACGAGCCGCCGGTGCCGCAGCGCTGCTGGTTGAGCACCAAATCGAGACCGTTGGCGGAGTTGAACCAGGCCTCGCACATGCCCACATAATCCGACTCTTGGCGGCTCTTGTCCACGCCCGCCAGGGTTGCGCCAAGCACTGCGCCCAAGCAGGTGACTCCCTCCTGGGAATTGGGCTTGGCCTGCCCCTGACTGGGACTCCCGACGTAGCTGGGCAGCCCGAACGTCGGTTGTTGGAGGTTGATGTGGGAATCATCCAGCCACAACAAAGGCAGGAATTCGCCCCGGGCATTGCGGTCGAAGACGAGACGGTCATAGGCCATCGCCTTTTCCTTCCAGTCGATCAACTCGAAAGGTTGCGGCAGATTGGGCATGAGTTCAACTGTCGAAATATCCACCTGACCCGGCTGAAACACGGTTCGAGGGGGGCAGTTGGGCCTCGGCACCGCTGGCAAAAATGCCACCTCCCCAAACACCGCAAAGGCCCCGGCAGCCCCCTCCACTCCTAACTGCAATTGGAGCCTCTGCACACTTGGCCGACAAAGGCGGGGGTCGATCTCAAATTCCTGCGTGCCCGCCGCCGTTTCGTTTCGCGAGAAATGCAAGGTGTGGGACCGGCCAGGCTGGCGCAGCTCGCCGTACACCCGCAAGAACCACCGTGCGCCGCCGCCCAGTTGGGTCACCCGCACCCGGATGCGTCCCAGGCCGGGCTGCATCGCAAGTCCCGACGCTTCAGCCCGTGCATCGAGGTGACTGGCAGCCACTTCCACCCGCAGCCCATCCGGGGTAGCCGCGATCACTGCGTCGCGCTCCGCATGCGGCCACGCCGCCGAGTCACGCAACAGCGCATCCGACCACTCTCTCGCCGAAGGCTCGGCCGAAAGCGCCAAGCAAGCCGATGCGAGCACGGCGAATGGAACGAGTCCAGCGCGACCCGAGAGATGGAATTTGTTGGGTTGGTTCATTCCGAAAATATGGCTGCGAGCGTCTTCATTCGCGGAGCATGCCCTGCCCTCGGCCCGCGATCAAGCGCTCTCACCAGATGAATGCCAGATCGAAGCCTGTTCGCCGATCAGACAAAGCCAAGCAAACCGCATTGGCCGGCCTACCAGTCAAGCCCCGGATCTAACGGCTGACCCACAGCGATTTCAGATAGGCGTCGCCCGGAAAGTCGGCGGGCATCGGTTGGTGGCGGATGTTGAGGGTTTGGCGGGAGGCGGAGAGGATCTGGCGCTCGAAGTTGGAGGCGGAAAGGGCGCGGCAATTCGTGCAACAAAGGAGCCAACCACCAGGGGCCAACACGTCCAAGGCGAGGGCTGCGAGAGCCCCAAAGTCGTGTTCAACACGGAAAATTTTGCCGTTTTCATCGCGGGAAAACGTCGGTGGGTCGAGGATGAGCGCGTCGAATGTGCGGCCTTGTTTTGCAAAGCGACGCAGCCAGTGGAATGCGTCGCCTTTGCAAAAATGATGGGCGCCGGGATCGAGTGCGTTGTGGGTGAAATTGCGTTTGGCCCAAGCGAGGTACGGTTGTGATAGATCCAGGGTGGTCGTTTGGGCACCGGCGCTGGCAGCGGCTACGGAGAAGGCACCGGTGTAGGCGAAGGCGTTGAGCAGCCGCTGGCCGGGTTGGAGGCGGCGGCGCACTTCAGCGCGATTCTCGCGTTGGTCGAGAAATATCCCTTGGGAATACCCGGATTGGAATGATATCTCGAAATGAAGACCGTTTTCGCGAATCAGGAATGGAGTTGTTAGATTTGGCCCGCAGTGGTGGGTTGGTGAAACTTTTTGCTGCGGGTCGAGAGTTTTCCAATAACAAGCATGCCCTTGCTGCCGCAGCCAGGCCCTGAGCACTTCAGGCATCGAGGTGCCGGGGGTGGCCACCAGCCAGTGGTCGGCGAACGATTCCAACGTGATGCCGGGCAACCCGTCGCCACCGCCGTCAATGAGGCGCAGGGCGTTGGTTTTTCCAGTGAAGAGAGGGGCGCGCCTCGCAAGTGCGGCAGTCAGAAGATCAAGCATCGGGCGGGTATCGTAGCGGCGGTCTGTGACCGTCGCAAGCCATTGCTGGGCCATTGCTGGGCCATTGCTGGGCCATTGCTGGGCCATTGCTGGGCCATTGCTGGGCCGGCCGGCTGCGCTAGAGTCGTTGAGAAATGCAAAGGTTGTTTTCTGGTGCTCTGCCAAACTCGACACCCTCGCCCCTGACGCACTCGAAGCCCACATCCACGCCCAATTGGACCACGCCGGTCGGCCGCACCACACGCTGGCATGGCCAGAGGCAAATATCGACCTAACATCTGCGATGTGAATTTGGTAAAGTGCCACGATGTCAATTCGGCCAACAACATTTCGATTCTATCAAGCAAGCGGCGCTTGCCGAGTGGGGGTCGGCCATTTCGGCGGGTTCAGGCTAAGAGGGCATGTCCGGTTCAAGGGACTCGTGCTCGTAATTTCGTAACGACTCAGGTAGCCTCCCGGCACGGGAGGCTACAGGAGTTACAAAATTTGTAAAATTTCCGAATTGCAGTTGCGGCGGTTGATTCGCACGCTTACAAGATAATTGTAATTACAAAGTGCTGTGAAATCGTTTCCTTTAAACCCATGATTTATTATGAAAACCCAATTTACTGAATTACGCCCCCGGGGATTTGCCTTGGTGATCACGCTTGCCTTGATGGTCCTGCTGACGCTGTTGGTGGTTGGTTTGCTCGGTTTGTCGAGCATTTCCCTGCGCGACGCCAGCCACAGCGAGGCGATGGCGACGGCGCGCAACAACGCGCGGCTGGCGATGATGCTGGCCATCGGCGAGCTTCAGAAGTCGCTGGGGCCGGACAAGGCGGTGACGGCGCCGTCTGAGATTTTAGCGAGTCATCCGGCCAAGCCGAACACGGTGGGCGTCTGGGATTCGTGGGATTTCAACCCAAATAGCAGCAGTTTGGACTACACCGGGGAGAAAACCACCCGCTTCCGGCGCTGGCTCGTCTCCAGCGCCGACCCCGCAGCTGCCACCTCACGCAATTTCGGGGCTGCCGAGTGGACCGGTGACACCATTGAATTGGTTGGGGACGGCTCGCTGGGTGGCAACGCCGAGGCCGCCGCCAAAGTGGTTGCAGGCAAGGTGCCCATCACCCGCGACGGAAAATCCCAAGGGGCCCTGGCTTGGCATGTCGCCGACGAAAGCGCCAAAGCCCGCATCAATCTGTACCGCGACCCGAGCCTCAACACCACCCTTGCCCAGCAACGCGCCTTGCTTGCCGGGCATCGACCGGACCCATCCGTCATCAAGTCAGCTACCAGTGGCCAACTCTCGTTCCTGCCAAAGGACGACACGGCAGCGCATTTCACCTTGGCCGGCACCAGCATCCCGAAAATCACCGATCTGGACCAGGTGAGTCTGCTGGCCGACGCCAAGGGCAAAATCAAAGCCTTCCGCAACGACGTGACGCCCTATTCGCTGGGACTCATGACGGATGTGCGCAAGGGCGGACTCAAACAGGACCTCTCCAGTGTGTTCGAAATGAACGCCAGCCTGCCCATCGCCTTCGCCAATAAAAAACTCTATCAATCAACCCACGGCATCACCGGCGTCTCCGACCCCTATTGGAGCACCTTGTCGGGCTACTACAATTCGTTCCGCAGCATCACCAACCCCGAGAGCAATCCGACGTTTAGCCAAGCTCCCTCGCAAGCCGTCACCCTCACCAATCTTGCCGCCCCCACCCATTTCTCAGCGGGCCCGGTCATCGCCAAGGTCGAAATGCTATTCAGTTTCGTAACCCGGGATTCTCACGGTTGCTGGATCTCCGCCTTTAAGTCGGTCGATCCGCTGCTCACTTGCGAAGGCCATCTCATTTACACGCCGCTGATCACGCTCCACAACCCCTACAACGTCAGCATTTCATTTGATAGCATGGAGGTGACGTTCCGCAATGTGCCCGCTGCCTTCAAATTCTATGTCAACGGGGTGGCTCAAACCCCCGGCCTGCTGCCGGTGTCCGAAATGTACGTCAATAACTCCGCTCTAACCGGTAAGTCTTTCGATCTCAAGATCGCCAACTGGGGATCTCCCAGCGCCTCCTCGCCTACGGGGGCCATCACCATGAAACCCGGCCAGACATTGGTGTGCGGACCCTACCTGGACCCGGCCGCCTGCTTCAATGATGACCGCGGAACCCCGTTCTTCGATTACGACAATAACACCACTGGCTACACCATGATCAATGGCCAGCCCTCCATCGTCGCAATCAAGGCCAAGCCAGGGTTTGTCGGCCGCGCCTTCGGCTTCGACATCGACTGGATCGCCCCCCCCAATAACCCCTCGAACCAAGGGAATTGGGGAATGCTTGCCTTGAAACCAACGGACACCCTCCACATGGAGTATGGAATCAGGCAGCCAACGTACGGCGTGAACACCACCTTCGATGTGACCGCCAAACTCACCTCCAATAACAAAACATTGGACTACGGCGGCCTCAATTTTCAATACCAGGATGCGGCCACACTTGGAAAACTTTTCCCCAAGACCTATCGTTACCCGAGCAGTGGTGAGTTCAATGTGAAGGATGCTTATGTGTCCAACTCGACGCCCCTGGCCAGCCATGCGCTGGTGAAAACCGTGGCGGTATTCTCCGCTTACGCCCGCACCACCAACGGCGGTGTCTATGAGACGGGCAAACGCACCGAGACGGCCGGCAGCCTCAACGAGCTCAAGGACGGGCGCCTGGCCGGCAAGCCCTTCTTGTTTAACAATCCCGCCCGCACCGTCGTCAGTGTGGATTTAAAAAAGGAAAAACCCGGTGCCCATTCCCATGAACTCAACTTTCAGGAATTCATGAGTGCCGGGGCCTTCGAGGATTATTTCACCGTGGACGCTTCCAACCGCACGCCTTACCTCACCGGCAACACCACCAGCCACGGCCTCAAGTCCGGCAGCTATCTCGAGTTGCCCGTCGGTCCGCTGCAAACCATCGCCGACTTCCGCCGCTCCAACGCCCTGACGTCCTTCTTCCTGCCTAACTTCGTCCAGCCCGTCGCCAACTCCATGGTCTCGCCCTTGATGTCCACCGAAAAGGTCAGTCAAATCGATGCCAATGTGGCCACCTACGCCATGCTCGACCATTCGGTGCTGGCCAATCACGCGCTCTACGACCGGTTCTACTTTTCGACGTTCGCCACCAGTGGCAAGGCCAATCCCGACACGGTTTTCAGTGAATTCATGTCTGGCAAACGGGCGTTGGCGGCGCAAGCGTTCCAGCCATATCTGCCCCACGGCAAAACCGCTGAAGAGGCCAAGACAGAACTCTTTGCCGCCGGCCAACCGCGCGACACCGCCTATCAGATGGCAGCCGAATACCAAATGCTCCGCGGCCCGTTCAATGTCAATTCCATGAGCGTGCAAGCTTGGAAAGCCATGCTCGCAACTCTTAATAAAGGCCAGTTAGTGACCTTGTGGGCCAAGAGTGGCTTGCTGGAAAGCAAAGCCGTCACCGGTATCCCGATCCCCAGTATGTCACTGCTCAATGGCGGTGGCTCGAATTCCAGGATCGATAGCAAAAAAATTGATGACACCAAGACCAACGAATGGAACGGCTGCCATGAACTCACCGAAAGCCAAATCGAGCAACTCGCCTCCAGCATCGTCGAGCAGGTTCGGCTGCGCGGACCGTTCTTGTCCCTCTCCGAATTTGTCAACCGCCGGATCGGCACGGAAAGCGAGTTGACCCGCAGCGGCGCGCTGGAAGCTGCCATCGCCAAGTCCAAGGTCAATGACACGGCGTTTGTGTCGCAGATTCCCATCAGTGTGGCGGACGTCACCAATGCCACCCTTTACAACTACAAAACACCGATGGCTGCCACCGGCAATCCGGCAGCTGGTGCCCCAGGATGGATCTGCCAAGGCGACTTGATGCGCTTGCTCGAACCGGCTGCCACCGTCCGGGGCGATACCTTCGTCATCCGCGTTTGCGGCGAGGCCTGTGATACCAAAGGCGTGGTGACCGCCCGTGCCTATGCCGAAGCGGTGGTGCAGCGCATGCCCGAATACGTGAATCCAGTTGACCGGCCCTCGCTCAATGCTTACACGGACGCGAAGGCGGCCCCTGCCAACCGGAGTTTTGGACGGCGCATCCATGTGGTGTCGTTCCGTTGGCTGGCCAGCCATGAAGTCTAATTTTTATGCTTATCAAACTGTCCCTCTGGCTTATTACCGTCCTGTGGCTGCCGATGGCAGGCCATGCCCAACAACATGAAGCGGCCGCTCCATTGCAGATCCGCGCCGTCCTTCACGACCCGGTTCATCCCGTCGCAGAGCTGTATCTGGCAGATCAAGCAGGCGCGGTGGTGAAATTGAAGTTGGTTCCCGAAGGACTCTCCGTGGCCCAAACCACCATCCCCGTCAACGGCTCACTGGTGCTCTATAACACCGAAACGGTCGATCTGAAAAATCCCGCAGCCAGCTTGGCGGCCAGCGTCAGTGTTCCGCCTAACACCAAGCGGGCCATCGTGGTGGTGCTGCCTAGCCCCGCCGGAACCAAGCCGGCCTACCGGATGGTGCTGATCAATGACGCCCCTGCTGCCTTCCCCAAGGGCGAATCACGGGTGCTCAGCCTGTTGCCGGTGGACACCGCAATCAAGGCCGGTGAGCACAACCTGCCCATTCCAGCTGGCAAAATCGTCCATGTCCCCCCGGTCAAAAAGGTCAACGAATTCAACCTGGCACAGACGAATTTCTACTACAAAGATGGAGGGGCCTGGGTCCCGTTTACCGAGCGTCAACTGCAGTACCTCGACGAATTTCGTCGGATCTTCATTGTCCACGCGACGCCGGGGGCCACCCAGCCGTCGGTGACCACGGTGATCGACACCACTCCCAGCACCGCGCCGCGCTGAGGAACCGCGCAGGATTGCTTGAAACTCCAAAGCTCCTATCGTTAGGTCGAGTTTTCTGCTCGTGGGTCTTCAAGTCTCAGTCCCAAGACCGCTGCGCTCCAAGGCAAGACAAAGAAGAGCCACCGGGCCAACGGCCCATCCTATGAGACACGCCGCTACAATCCTATCTATTCTTGCGCGGCTCCTGAGCTTGATGGCAATTTCAGGGGATTGAACTTGCTCGATCCTGTCGCGCTTTTGAGGTCGAACACTGAGTTCTGAGTCTAAAATTGGCACGGCATCTGCTAATTGGCCAATCTGAATTAGGCGGTCTTGATGTTATCGGTTGGGTCTTCGGGTGAAGACTTTATTCCTCCCGATAGCAGGCCGGCGGTTCAATTTGAAACCAATACCAAGCAGAACCTATGCGAATCCATATAAGAAAGTTGGCGCTCCTTGCCATGGCAGGGACGCTCTATCTGACCGCCGGGGGAAGCGCTGTTCGAGCGGATAATACCGATCCAACAGCAGCTCCTCCCGCCATTGAAGCCACACCCGCCCCAGCTCCTGCGGCGGCTCCGGCACCCACCGACGCTGCAGCCCCAGCCGCAACGCTTCCACCCGCAGCAGCCGACGCTGCGGCCCCGGCCGCAACGCCGCCACCCGCACCACCGGACTCGGTGGGTTACCCTCCGGGAGCCAACGCAGGCACGGTCACCGATCTGGCCTGGCCGATTCCGGCAGACGCCTCCAGCGTCAACCCGGATGGCAAGAACAAGGTGACCACCGATGAGTT
>CAIQXC010000646.1 GCA_903875675.1 Akkermansiaceae bacterium | reverse complement strand
GACGCCGCGAGACCTTGGATATTTGCGGGATTGGGTTATCACCTGAGTTTGTGTTTGAGGCGCGAGCCGGCGAAACCCTCCCCAATCACCGCCGCTTCAGCGTCATGTGGATGAACTACCGTCCGCTGGCAGTCGCTTACAATATGAACGGTGCTTTCAACGACCTCTGCATCGACCTGACGCCCGGTACTCCGCCCGAGTCGCTGCTCGGCGAAGTGGACCGCCTGCTCGCCCCTTACGGAGCTCGCGGGGCTTACACCCGCAATGAACAGGCGTCCGCCCAACGCCTCAACGACGAACTGCGCGTTCTTGCCTCACTGGCCGTCGCCTACCCGGTCGTTTTCCTCAGCGTCGCCGCTTTTATGGTCAACGCCGTGCTCTCGCGTATGGTGCGCTTGCAGCGTGAGCAAATCGCCCAGATGAAGGCGCTCGGCTATGGTTCGTGGCAGGTCGGTATCCACTATTTGAAATTCGTCTGGGTCATCGGTGTGTTGGGCACTCTCATCGGCGGGGTGGCCGGACGCTTCCTCGGCGCGAGCCTGGTCCAAATGTACACCTTGTTCTTCCGCTTCCCATCGTTGCAATTCCAGATGGATTACGCGGCACTGGCGCTCGCCTTGCTCGTGAGTTTCGGGGCATCGGTTGCCGGCGTGCTCACGGTCGTGTGGCAGGCGGTGAAATTGCCGCCTGCCGAGGCGATGCGGCCGGAGCCCCCAGCCGATTTTCAGCCGTCGTTGTTTGAGCGCATCGGGCTGACGAACTTATTCAGTCCTGCTCTGCGCATGGCGCTGCGCAACATTGAGCGGCGCCCATGGCCAGCGCTTTTCACCACTTGCGGTCTGGCTCTCGCCACCGGATTGATGGTGCTGCCCGGGGCGATGAGCGATAGCATTGACTTCCTCCTCACGTTCCAATGGAACCGCCAGCAGCGCCAGGATGTGACGGTTTTTCTAACGGAACCAGGATCCGGCAGCGGCTTTCATGACTTGGAGCACCTGCCCGGGGTGATCCGCGCAGAGCCGATCCGCAGCGTGCCGGCCCGGCTGCACTTCGGCCATCGCTCCCGCAAGCTGGCTGTCACCGGGATGGCCCCGGGGACGGCACTCAACAGGTTGCTAGACGAACATGGCGAGGTCATTGCGATGCCGGGGGAGGGGGTGTTGATGTCCAAAAAGCTTGCTGAAGTCCTTGGCGCGCGGCTGGGGGACATGGTGCAGGTGGAGGTTTTGGAAGGCCGGCGGCCACTGTTGGAGGTGCCGATCCGCGGGTTGGTGACCGACTTTGCTGGGGTGGCGGCATACATGGACATTGCGGCGCTGCGGCGGCTGATGCACGAGAGCGACACGATCAACGGGGCTTTCATTGCGGTGGATCACGGGCGCTGGGATGATTTCATGCGAGCCGTCAAGGACACGCCGCGCTCCGCTGCCGTGATGGTCAAGCGCGACCAACTTGCCGCGTTTCGTGAAACCACCGCTGCGAGTATCGGCATGATCCGCCAGTTGTATTTCGCGCTGGCGGTCATCGTAGCCTTCGGGGTGGTGTACAACAGCGCCCGCATCGCGCTTTCCGAGCGGAGTCGGGAATTGGCAACTTTGCGGGTGGTGGGGTTTCGGCTGGCGGAGATTCGCGGCGTGCTGATTGGCGAGTTGGCCATTCTGGTGCTGGCCGCCTTGCCGCTGGGCTTGTGCTTCGGCCGTGGCCTAGCGCTTTTCATCATGGCCTCCTTCAGCACTGAGACGGTGCGCATGCCCATCGTCATCAATCCTGCCACTTACTCGCTCGCTGTGACGGTCGTCCTTGCGGCGGCGCTGCTCTCGTTTGCGGTGGTCGGCCGGATGGTCGGTAAACTCGACATGGTTGGAGTCTTGAAAGCCCGCGATTGATCCCCTAGTTTCCCCTTGCAAGTTTATGGCCCAGTTCACTCCCAAATCCCCAGCCGCCAGCGCTCCCTGGGAGGCTCGACGCAAGCCCGCAGGCAAACACCTCTTGCGCAACCTCGGATCTTCGTTGATCGCGGCTTTGCTGTTGGGGTTTATCGCTTGGGGGTTCTGGCCAAAACCCGTGCTCGTCGAAACCGCCAATGCCAGCCGCTCCCCCCTCACCGTCCGGGTGTCCGAGGAAGGCAAAACCCGCGTGCGCAACCGCTTCGTCGTCGCAGCCCCGCTCGCCGGCCGGATGCGCCGCGTGCTTCTCAAGCCCGGCGATGAAGTGCAAGCCGCCACCACAGTGCTCACCGTCATTGAGCCGGTTGCCGCACCTTTGCTTGACCCCCGGTCTCGGGAACAGGCAGAGGCCGAGGTGTCCATGCGGGAAGCCGCCGGGAAGCAGGCCGCCGAATCGCTCGCGGCGGCCCGTGCCACCTTGAAATTGGCGGAGGCAGATCGTGACAGGGTACGGGCGGTGCGGCGCAGCGGGACGGTTTCCGAGGCAGACCGGGACAAAGCTGAGGGCGAGGCGCAGATCAAAGCGGCGGAGGTTCGCGCCATCGAATTCTCCATCCGGGTCAACGACTTTCGCTTGGTTCAAGCGCAGGCCGCTTTGGCGCGGCCGGAGGTGGGGACTTCCGGCGGGGTCGTTGAGGTCAAATCGCCGGTCTCCGGGCGGGTTCTCAAAGTCATGCAGGAAAGCGAGATGGTCGTCATCCCGGGCTTGGCAATCCTCGAGGTGGGAGATTCGCAGGATTTGGAGGTTGAGGCTGAGATATTATCCCGTGATGCCGTCGCCATCCGCCCCGGCGACTCTGCGGACATCGAGCAATGGGGCGGCGAGGCTCCCCTCAAAGCCCGGGTCCGGCGCATCGAACCCGCCGCCTTTACCAAAATCTCCGCTCTCGGTGTCGAGGAACAACGCGTCATCGTCCTCTGCGACCTGCTCGACCCGCCTCCACCCGCCAAAGCCCTCGGCGACCGCTTCAGGGTCGAGGTCCGCGTCGCCATCTGGCACAGCGATGACGTTCTCTCGGTGCCTTCCGGTGCCTTGTTCCGAGAAGGCAATACCTGGAAAACCTTCGTCTTCCGTGGCGGCCGCGCCGTGCTCACCGATGTCAACGTCGGCCATTCCGACGGCCGCTTTACCGAAGTGCTCTCCGGCATCCACCTCGGCACTCCGGTGCTGGTGCATCCGCCAGACACCGTCAAAGACGCCACCCGTGTCACACGTCGATAAGGCGACAAGAGGAGTCACCTATTTCCACTTCTATTTCCACAAGTGGATTTTTTCGTGCTGACAAACAACGAATTTTTGAAAGGCCTCCTCTAGAACCAACCGCTTGCTGAAGCCCCTCTCCTTTTTCTGCAGTTTCCACGTCTTGCTCGTCCGGAAGCATCCGCCAAACCCTTCAGTGCACCCCCAATACAGATTGGCCTCCGGTTTATCGCCATCACCAATCGCCTTGGGAACCGGTTGAATGCCCTGGGTGGCATTGTCACACAACGCCACGAAAACCG
>CAIQXC010000645.1 GCA_903875675.1 Akkermansiaceae bacterium | reverse complement strand
ATCGAGGTAAGGCTGGTCGGGATTGAGGCCAAGAACAGAGCCGAGAATTTCCCGCTTGGCACAGCGGGGGGGGAAGTGCTGAAAGGGCAGGTGGATAGGCATCCTGCCTGCCATGGACGACGGGCTTCCAGCCTGGCGTTTTATGCGCAGACAGGCGGACGCGCAGTCATCCATCACAGGCGGGACGCCCATTTTTCGATCAGGGCGCTAAATTGACAATAATTGGACGAGACGCCCCATCACGGCCTGCGGCTAGGACGCCGCAGCCAGTGCGCCGCATCCGTGCCGCATCCGTGCCGACTGAAGAACCCGTGCTTGCCGTTAGGCGCTGGGTTGGCTACACCCGTCGCATGCGGCTATTTGACACCTTGACCCGGGCCGACCGGGACCTAAGCCCCCTCGACGGGGCGACGTTTCGCTTTTACTGCTGTGGACCGACGGTTTACGGGCCGGCGCACATCGGCAATTTCCGCACGTTTGTGCTGCAGGACGTGTTGCGGCGCACGCTGGAAACAGGCGGACTGCGCAGCCTTCACGTGCGCAACATCACCGATGTGGATGACAAGACGATCCGCGATTCGCAAAAAGCCGGGCAATCGCTCGCCGATTTCACAGCTGGCTGGACGGCGCAATTTCACGCCGACTGCGAGCGTCTGGACTGCCTGCCGCCGCACATTGAGCCGAGGGCAGTCGAGCATATCCCTCAGCAAATCGCGATGATCGAGGCGCTGGTGGCCAAGGGGCATGCCTACGTCGGTGGCGACGGGTCGGTCTATTTCAAGATCAGCTCGTTTCCTGGTTACGGGCGGCTTTCGCACCTTGACGAGCGGGAGTTGGACCTGGGAAAGACCCAGAATGCCCGAGCCAACGCTGATGAATATGAAAAAGACAGCATCTCGGATTTTGCGCTGTGGAAAGCCCGGCGCGCGGAAGATGGGGAGAATTTTTGGGCAGCGCCATGGGGTGAGGGCCGCCCGGGTTGGCACCTTGAGTGCTCTGCGATGATCCAGGAATACCTCGGCGAGAGCTTCGACCTGCATTCCGGCGGGGTGGACTTGGTCTTTCCGCATCACGAAAATGAAATTGCCCAGAGCCAGTGCGCCTGTGGCGGAAACTTCGCGGCGCATTGGTTTCACATCACCCATTTGCTTGTCGATGGGGGAAAAATGTCCAAATCCCTCGGCAACCTTTACACTCTTCAAGACCTCGCCGATCGCGGGTTTTCACCCATGGAAGTCCGCTATGTCCTACTCGGCGGCCATTACCGAAAACCCCTCAATTTCACCCTCGACTCCCTCAGCGGTGCTCGCGAGGCCCTCTCCAAAATCGCCAGAGCCACCCGCCAACTCGCCGCTAGAATCGAGGGCACGCCGCGTTTCGATGCGGTTGAGTTCGGGCCGTTTCAAGCGGCTTGGGACAGTCTGCAAAACGACCTCAACACGCCGGGGGCTCTCGGAGGCATTTTCACCGGCCTGCGCGAAGCTTCCACCCTCAGCGGCGAAGCGGCCGCCAAGGCGCTGGCCGCCCTCAACCGGGTGCTGCGTGCCCTCGGCCTGACTCTGCCAGAGGAAACCACCACCGAGACCATCGAGGTGCCGGTGGCCATACAGGCGCTGGCCGACGAGCGCTGGCAATTGCGTCTAGCCAAGAACTGGGCCAAATCCGACGAACTCCGCGCTGCTCTCGCCGCCCAAGGCTGGCTCGTCAAGGACGCCAAGGATTCTTACTCGCTCACTCCCATCTGAACACCTCCGCTTCTCTAGTGCGAGGCTGCGCCTCAGACACAAGCTCGGAACCCGGGGGGCGGGTATGGAGTGGGCAGTCACTTCAACTTTAGCGAGGTGGAGCCTCAAACCAGGCGAGAGTTGAAGAGGACTTCGGCGTGAGCTCAGTCGAACGACTTCGGCGTGAGCTCAGTCGAACGATGGATGATTGCCGATTGAT
>CAIQXC010000644.1 GCA_903875675.1 Akkermansiaceae bacterium | reverse complement strand
TCTAGGGCCAGCGCAGAACTCAATGCCTTGCAGCGCCTGCCCGCAGATTCCGGTGACGAGGTGGTCCTGTTGACCACCGATACTGCCGACGGTCGTGCATGCGCCGAGGCCGTGCGGGAGGTGCTGATTGAGCAGTTCGAAATCTCCCGGGTTGCCATCGAGCGGATCGAGGGCCTGCAAGTGCGGGACTCTGATTTGCTGCGGCGCGAGGGACTGGCCAACCTCACCCGCAAACTGGTGCATTATCTGGATGATCCGCAGCGCCGCCATGGGGGAGGATGTGTGCTGTGCCCCAACGGCGGGTTCAAGGGAGTGGTGCCGTTTCTCACCATCCTTGGCATGATCTACCGCGCGCCGGTGGTGTATGTCTTTGAGTTTGCCGAGACACTTATCAAGCTGCCGCCGCTGCCCATTGGCTTTGCCACCGATCTCTTCGAACGCGCCATGCCCGCACTGCGTTGGGCGGCCAATGAAGGGGTTTTTGATCCCGAGGTCTTTTACCGCCTGATTCCCGGTTTCGCCCGCGATGAGCAGGAGTGGTTCGATAGCTTCCTGGAAGTGGTGCCGGATGCCAGCGGTCAGCCTTTGGCCTCGCTTTCCCCACTGGCGGAAGTGCTGGCACAGCGGGAGGGTGGGCCGCACGCCGAGTTAATGCTATCATCGCAGGCCCGTGCGGACTTCGCCAAGCTAAGCGGCCCCGATCGTAGAGATGTCGTAACCCATCTTCGCAAGTTGACCAGCCCGCTTTGGCGCAGCCAGCACCGCGATACGAAGTACAACAACGACCTCGACTTTTTCCCGCGCGGCCACAACCCGTGGCGCTTCGCCGGATTCACCAAAGAAGGCAAATTCCATCTTTGCTGGTTTGCGAGGCATGCCGAATATGAACGGCGGCTGCCTCTACCAACTTCCCAACAAGCAGCCTTCAAGGCGGGCGATTTCGCCGTATTCGAGAGTTTCGAGATGCCAGAAATCTCGGATGTCGAGTGTGACATCACGACTGACGCCGACCACGGAAAAACATGGCAGGAGATTCGCGCCGAACGGAATGAATCTCTCGCCAGTTTATCCCAGATCAGCCAGAAACTCGATAGAACCCGCAAGGAATTGCATGAGGCAAACGAGAAGATCCACAGGCTCAAACAGGCACCAGCTTCTATCAAATCGAAGAATGCAAAAGCAACTCGCCCTCAAACAAATCCAATCGCGCCGCTTTTGGGCGCTCAACCGTTCTTTCAACCGACGGCGGTAAATGCACTCCCTTCCCAGCGACAATTTGATGGAGCGGAGTCTCTGCTTGGGCAGAAGGTCGAGGCGCTATATCAAGGCACCAAGGGTAACACGAGAAGACTGCTGATCAATCATGCCGGTGCTGAGATTCCAGCACGAGTGCCAAAAAACCTATTGCCTCCCCAGGCCCCAGGGGCAACCGTCGAGATCCTGCTTCAACGCCTCGATGGCAGCGGCTTCCTCGCCAGCGTGTAACCGTGAAGCCTATACCCCATCACATAATAGCCACCGCCATGCCCATTGTTCCAACCTGTCATACACTAGTCCACCTTGCCGGCGAGCAGGCTTTACCGGTTTGCATCGGCGCGATGCAGATACGGGCCGAACACCATGTGGTCGTGGCATCTAGCAGAACCAAGTTCATTCACAAACGGCTGAAGGACTTTCTTGGCCCTGCCGGACAGGTGGATGACGTGCTCATGGTGACCAATCCCTTTGATCCCTTTGAGACACTCGCCGCTATGAGAGCGAGGTTTGGTGAAGCTCCTGACAACCTCATTCTGAATGCCACCGGGGGTACAAAGCCGATGTTCATGGGTGCCTATTCCTATGTGGCGGGTGATCGTGCCCGCTGCTTTTATGTGGAAACTTCTCCTGAGCGGCAACTGGTGTGGATGGGCAAAGGAGGATTCCGCTCCGAACCCCTGCGACCCGCATTCGAAACCGTTTCCTCTCTCATCCAGGCAGCTTCAGGACGCAGGGTGACGGGCAGTCGGCCAGCTGAATGGATAACGCAACGCTCAATTCTCACATGCTGGTTCTGGAAGAGACGCACGTCCTTGCGCTCCTTTTATGCGCAACTCCATGAATTCAATTCCCGGGAGTTCCAGAATGGGTTGAGTAACAATGGGGAGTTGCTCGCTTTCACCTTCTCATATCAAGATCCGGCGATTGGTATCGAAGTGGAACTGCTGGCGACAGGGGATGCTTCCGTGAAATTATGGGATGTCGGAGGCGCTCGTCCACTTGAAGCTTCGCTAATCGCGCCAGATCTATTTCTTTATTTAACCGGGGGCTGGCTTGAGGACTTCGTTTGGTTGCGCTTGGTCGGTGACGGAGATGCACAAATCCGCGGTGTGGAGGCGGGGGTTGCCATTGCCTTCGAACCGTCCGCCGGGCTGTATGCCGGACAGGAAACGGTTCAGGATCTCGATGTGGTTTTCACGGATGGCTACGAGCTGTTTCTTATCGAGTGCAAAGCCGGACAAGTGCGGCAGGAAGAC
>CAIQXC010000643.1 GCA_903875675.1 Akkermansiaceae bacterium | reverse complement strand
GGCGGGCCGCCCGTTCCCCTCTTGACGCGCTGCACTCAAGGAGAGGTGGCGTCCCGCCCCATTCGCCCATGGGCAGAGCAAGGGCAGCCGCCTGGTGGCCTTTTCTTGCACATCACATGGCAAATGTGGGCAAGATGCCCACTCTCCTTGAGTGCCCTCAAGGAGTGGTGGCGTCCTCGCCGCCATGGCCCATGCGCGGAGCAAATCCAGCCGCTTGGCGGCCTTCTTCTTGCTCATCTCATGGGCTGTGGGCAAGATGCCCACTCTCCTTGAAGGGGACACTCGCCAGCAAGCTGGCCCCGCCTTCTTCCTACCTGGCTCCCGCTCTCCCTAATTGAACCGTGTTGGGCAGGACGCCCGTCTTCCATGTGCAAGCTGGAAGCCTAACCTCCTTGCACCATACCAGATGCGCGGCTGGCTATTGGGTCGGTTTGCCGAGGCTGATGGCATGTGACCAGGTTTCGCGCCAACCGGACGCGTCATGGTGGGCGATTTGCAGATCATGGTCTAGCAAGCGGACCACGAGAAACCCCTTGGGAGAGCTGGGTACGTCCGGAGTTTTGGGGTCGCGGTCGATCTGGGGCGAAGGGCACATAAAAACCGGGTATCCCTCCCATTGGTATTGAGCGAAGGCATGTTCGTGGCCGTGAAGGATGAGAACCACGTTATAGGGTTTGATGACCTCCTTGAGATTTTCCAGATCAGCGGGCGTCCACCATTTCTCCAGCCCCCAACCACGCAATCCATAGTGCCAGCCAAGAATCACCGGACGGCCACTGTCACCAACAAACTTTTTGAGGTCGTCGCGGAGGAAATCCAAACTCTGGCGGGGATTGTTCCATGGGGCGTCATGATCATAGACCCGCCGGGGTTCGTTGCCGGGGAAAATGTTGAGTTGAACGAGGTGGAGCGGACCCCAGTCCCAGGAATAATGGTAATGCTGGGCGTCGTAATGAAACGTCTCGTTGCCGCGGCAAGCTTGGTGGCGTTCGATCACCTCGCGCTGGACCAGAGTGAAGTCTGTGGCACTCAAGGTGGACAGGTCGTGGTTGCCAATCCCTTCGAAGGCGCGAAAACGCAGCAGAGCCTTGCCGTTAGGATCAAAAAAACGCTTGTAAGTCTGCCAGTGGCGGGCATCGGAGACGTCATCGGTCAAATCTCCGAGCACCAGCACCGCCCGTGGTTCCCCGACGGTGCCACCCAGGGGAAAGGGCTTGCCCGGCAATTCGTTGGCGATTTGAAGCGTCTGTTCCGTGCCGACCGTGCCCCATTTTTCGAGATGAATCTGCGGATCTGACATGACAAAAAACGTGATGGGTTCGGCGGGCGCGCCATGGATCGGCAGCAAGCCGCCACCACAGGCTGCTAGGCAGAAACTAACAAGGCGAAGGAGCGAGTATCGGTGGGGTGTCATAGGGCGAAAAAGTCTAAAAGTCTAAAAGTCTAAAAGTCGGCTGAGCTCAATCTGGGAACACGATGGCGCGGTGGCCGTCGATAATGGTGCGATCATGGACGTGGAAGCGGATGCCTTTGGCGATGGCGACGCGCTCGCAGTTGCGGCCGAGGCGAACGAGGTCGGCGGGGGTGTGAAAATGCTGCACTCGCTCGACCTCCTGCTCGATGATGGGCCCGGCATCCAGTTCGGCAGTGACGTAGTGACAGGTGGCACCGATGAGTTTGACGCCGCGCTCGTAGGCTTGCTGGTACGGATTGGCACCGATGAAAGCCGGTAGAAAACTGTGATGGATGTTGATGATGCGACCCGAAAAATCCCGACAGAAATCGTCCGGCAATATCTGCATGAAACGCGCCAGCACCACCAACTCAACCTCATAGGTGTCTATGAGACTGCGGATTTGTGCGAAGCCGGACTCGCGCTGCGGCCCATCCATCTGGATTTCATGAAACGGAATGGCGGCGTGCTCGGCGATCGGCCGACAGTTGCTTCGGTTGCCGATAATGCAGGTGATTTCGATAGGCAATTCCCCCAGCTGGGTGCGCCACAAAATCTCGTTGAGACAATGGTCGGTCTTGGTCACCAGCAGCGCGGTGCGCATCCGGTAGGGCAAGCGCCGAAAATGCCAAACCGCGTGCAGAGAACGCCCCAGCGTGCCGAAGCCGTCAATGAAATCCTCGACGTCCACATCGAGCTCCGCTGTCTCAATTTCCAAACGCGCAAAAAACTTGCCGCCGAGTTGGTCGGAGAATTGATTGAATTCGACCAGATTGCCGCGGTGGCCTGCTGCGTAATTGGCGATTTTGGCGACGATACCGGGTTGGTCGAGGCAGCTGAGTTTGAGGATGAGGCCGGGGCGGGACATGCCCGGTGAGTGTGCATCTCCCCCACCCTGCCGTCAATTCCGATACTCCCCCCCTCAATTCAATGGGAGCCCCGGGCGTCACGCTCAATACTGACAGTCTAGCGCACTCTGATCGGAAAACAGGCGTCCCGCCTGTGATGGAAGACAGCGCTTCCAGCCTGTCTGCGCATGAAACGACAGGCTGGAAGCCCGTCATGCATGACAGGCTGGAAGCCTATCCTTCTTCTAAACTGCCAGTATCGGGCCTCACGCCTGCGCCAAGGCCTCCTCGAAGGCCGCTTGCAGCACTTCAAAGGGCTCTGAGCCGCAGGATACCCGCAACAGATTGGCAGGCACGCCGCAGCCTTCGGCCCACTCCAACTCCCGATAATGAGCAAGCAGGGTGTAGGGACACACCAGCGTGAAAGGCGTGCCAAAACTCGGCCCTTTGCTCAAACGCAAGGCATCGTAAACTTTCGGAGTTTTCTTCTCGGCCTTCAGGACAAACGAAAGCAAGCCGCCAAACCCGCCGCCCTTGCGCATCGCTGCTTGATAGTGCTCCGAGGTGGTCAGCGAGGGATGCCACACCTGCTCGACCGCCGGATGGGCGGCCAGCCAGGCGGCCAGCGCCAGCCCGTTGGCATTGGCGCTTTCCATGCGCTTCGGGTAACCCCGCAGATTCGATAGAAGCACCTCCGCGTCAGCCACATACAGCGGGGCGCATTCGGTCGCATCGGCCGCCAGCGACTCGCGCAGGGCGTTGGCCACCGGGGAATCCGCCCGCACCGTGGCCATACCGGCCATCACATCGCCTTCGCCGGAAATCCATTTGGTGAGGCTGCTGGTGACCACATCGGCAAAGCGCAGGGCCTCGACATTGAGCGGGCCGGCAGCGGAATCATCGACGACCAAGGGGGTGGCGCTTTCGGCACAGGCAGCGGCGACTCGCTGCAAATCGACGGTGCGCAGCAGTGGATTGCTAGGGGCCTCGGTGAACACGCCGGCGAATTCGCCTTGGCGGATGCGCTGCAACGCCTCATCGAACGACTCTCCAGCGGCTTCGTACAAATAGACGACGCCATGGCCGAAGAGTTCCTGGACTTTGAGGCAATCGACGTACGGAAACTCCAACTGCAACGTCTTTTTGCCTTCGCGCAAGCCGGGCAACGCCCGCAAAACCGCCGTCACCGCCGCCATCCCGCTCGCAAATACAAATTGATCTGCCGCCTCCGCACCACTGAATTTCGCCAACGATCGCACAATCAGGTGCGACTTCGACCCCTCCCGCAAATTCCCCTCAAAAAAATCCTGCGCTTGGCGACTGCTCACCACTTCACCACTCAGCCGCCAATAATCATCGGCCGCTTGCTTCGCCTTGGCCGGCACCACCAGCGCCTGCAAGCCGTGAAAACTGGCACTGCGCACCGCCGTTTCACTGCGCCGCTCGACCCAACGATGCGCACGCTGCACCGCAACACGGGTCGGCAGCACGATGACCTCCTCGCCCTCCCCGGCGACTTCCGCCTTGGCCGCAGCGAACAGGCGTTCGACCGCCGAATGGCGAAAGAACCGGGGATAGCCGGTGCGCATCCGCCGCCTGACCTTGTCCAGACCTTCCTCGTAGCCGATGATGGCCTTCCACGTGGGCAGGCAAACGGAACAAGCGTGCGGAGAATCCGGGAGCGGCAGCCCCAGATCCTCGTCCTGCCATGCCGGTTCGGCGGTAAGATCTCGCATCGCGCCCCATCAATGCCCCGACTTCGCCTCAAGGGCAAGCCGGATTCGCTCCTCAGGAAAATTTGTGCACTCCCGTCCGCCAAAACTGCCAGTTCACCCAATCGGATTCGATGACGAGCATCCAGGACCAGCAAATCCGGGTGTCTCTCATCCTCGATAGGCCCGCCAAAGCCATGAGCCGCGATGATTTGCCGCAGTTCGAACTCGACGAAAACCTCGGAGAGCGTGATGTTGCCGCGCTCTGAGGGATTGGTGCCGATGTGGCGACGGTTGCCACCCGGGAAAAATCCTAACAATCAATTCCACGACATGAAAATCGCATTTTGTGCGGCGGCACTGTGGGTCTGCGCCGTCAACTCCCAGGCGATTCCCGCCGACGGCGAGCTCCCGGCTTCAGTTGCGACGGTGGCGTCATCCAACGAACCAAGCGCCGCCCCGCCATCCCGCTCTGTGGCGGTGGCGGATCTGCCGTTCCCTGGTGAGATGGAGTGTGTGCCGCAACCCTTCTATCGGCACCGGGCCGATGGCATGCCGGGCCGCGAAATCATCCTTAACTTCAAAACTGAAAAGCTATTCGGAAATGCACAGGTCCAAGTGGTGGTGGACGGACGGGCGGAAACCACCGAGTTGCCGCCGGTGCCGGGCGGGACGGCGAGTTGCCGTGTGTTGCTCCCGGCCGAGGTGGGAATGAAGCGGGAGGCGCAGGTCGGCATAACATTGCGCCGGGACGCCCGGGAATTGAAGATGACCGTCAAGGTGCCTCCGATGCGCCACTGGACGGTGTATATCTATCCACACTCACACGTTGACATCGGTTACACAGCGCCGCAGAAAATCATCGAGTTCATCCACAAGCGCAATATCGACGAGGGGATCAAACTGGCCGAGGCCACCAAGGATTATCCGTTAGGTTCACGCTACCGTTGGAATCCCGAGATCACTTGGCCGCTGGAACGCCTGTGGCAAACCCAGCCCGAACAACGGCCTCGCGTCGTCAAAGACAAGTGCATGTTAACCAATGGCTGCAAGGGGGGTGGCACAACCCTCGAGAACCAGCACCTCCGCGTCTCGCTCGACCCCGCCACCGGCAACATCACCCAGCTCGTGAACCTCGCCTCTAACCAAAATTTTGCCGACGTCAAGGTCAACGGCGGCCTCAATGCCTTCCGCTGGCTGCCCGCCAACCGAGACGAACCCAAGGCCGACACCGACGTCACCATCACAACCGTCGAATCCGGACCAGTGGTCGTGGAATTGCGAGTCACGTCCAAGGCCACCGGTTGCCGCAGCGTCACCCGCAGCGTGCGCCTGGTCGCCGACCAACCGTGGGTGGAAATCACCAATGTCGTGGATAAACTGCCGCTCGTCGCCAAGGATGGCATCCACTTCGGCTTCGGTTTCGATGTCCCCCAAGGCCGTACCCGCGTGGACATTCCCTGGGCGTGATGGAAATCGAAAAGGACCAATGGCCACAGGCAAACCGAAATTGGTTAGCCATGCAGCGCTGGCTCGATATATCTAATGAAAATGACGGCGTCACTTGGTGCTCGCTCGACACAGCGCTCTTTGAATTATGTGCCCTTGAAGAAATCCCCGGCGAACCCGCAGGAGAAACGGTCTCACTACTCCCCTATGGCCTCCTAACACTGCGTGCGGAGTTCAACTGAAAACAAGACGTTCTATATCGATTTCGAATCGTGAACTCAGGGTCGGCAGGCACTATTTCGACCCGATCCTGCTTGTCGCGATGAAATCGCGCTGCGGCGCTCCCTCATCGATGATGGCTCGCATCAGGCAGGGCATCACTTTCCGCCCGCATTCAAACGGCACTGCCACTTCCTGCTTGGTTCCCGGTTGTAGCGCCAGTTCGATCTGGGACGTACTCAAGCGGAAGCCGGCACCGGAGAGGGCAAGCTTGAGCGTCACATCCTTCGAACCCGTGTTGCTGACGATCATTCTGGCCTCCCCCGTGGACCCCACCAGCAACTTCTCGGGAAGTTGCAGCTTCAGATCCACATCCCGTGAGAAGTCCACTGCAATCGTGTGGTTACCTCCAGCGATCGCGGCCAGCGGCCTGGTGATCTCACGGCCGTTATAGGTGAAGCGGGCTGTGCCCTCGCATGGCGTGGGAAGATCGGTAACTTGAAGGACTCCACTGCTGTCGGTTTGATAGGTGCGGGCCAGCCTGCCTCTCGGTGCCTCAGTTTCTGTCAGATCAACAGCCACCCCGGCAGTCACCGCTTTGCCATCATTCATGGTTAGAAGATTGAGTGTGTAGCTGGCCTCTAGGCGAGCCACGGCATGCACATAAGCGTGGCTATGCAGGATCCAACCCTCGTTGAACTGGAGACCTCCTCCTTGGTTGATCAATCCGCGCGGCCGGTCCGTCTGATAGGAAATGAAATTATCAAAGGTGGGCTGCCAGAACTGAGGCGCGGCGCAGAATCCGTTAGGCACAGAACCTCTTGCGGTTTCGGCGAGGTCTCCGGCTGGGCCAAACCACGAGCGTCCCACACCTTGGATCAAAGTCCGCGCATCCCAAGCGGTTTCCAGATAGGCATTGGGGATTCCCGGATTCAGGCCGCCGATAAAATTGACACCAGCCAGTGCGGGGGCTTGGAAACTGCTGTCTTTGAGGAAATCGCCCAGCATCATGAAGTTCTTGGCGCTGAATCCATACAAGCAGGAAGCTCCCATCAGGGTGTTCTGGAAGGACTTGATTCCACCATGTGCGGGGTCCTTGTAACAAGCGACCGGATAGATTCCCAGCGGGTTGAGGGTGGTTGCCTTGCGGGCGTAGTTCTCTGCATAAGTGACGATGACGTTGTGCCAGTTGGCGGCCTTCGGGTTGCCGGGCGCGAGTCTCAGCAGGTGCATGAATCCCTCCAAGTTCAATGCTTCCACGTTGCCTTCCCACCAGAATCCTCCCTGCATGAATTCATGGAAGAATGCCTCGTCGTTGCCTTCAAATTCGTAAAATGTTCCGAAGCATCCATCGATCGGGTTTTCCCAATCGGTGAACTGCCGCTCCGCCACAACATCGGCAAACTCGATCGCTTTGGCAAGGTAATCGCTCTCACCGGTGATCTCATACAACAACGCGGAGCCTTGGATGAATGGCAGGCGGTCCCTGGTCCGAAGTGCGTCAGGCATCTTCCAGCCCTTGTCTGCAATGTTATAGAAACTTCTTCCAAAGGTGTCCTGGATGCCAGCGGGAGCATTCCAAAAATAGGCGTTGCAGCCGTCTGGAATCGTCCGGTCGGCCCGGGTGTGATAGGGCCGATTCACACAGAGTTTCCATGCTCGCTTGGCCGCCTCAAGATAACGCGCAGCCCGTTGCGGATCGCGGGTCTTGAAAAATTTGTGGGCTTTCGCCAGCAGCGCCATCCCGTAGGCGGTATCCAGATAAGTCGAAAAGCTTCCGGCCCAAGTATCATGGTTATTGACCAACAGGGAATGATAGAACATGCCGTCGATTTCAGGATCATCGCTCGTTCGTTGGGCCGCGACGAAGTAGTCCGCACCCATGGCCGCGAGGTCGATCATCCGCTTGCGGTCATTCGCAGAAAACTCTCCGCCCAACAGATCGTGCAACTCAAACAGCGCGTAAACACACGTTCCCACCGGCTCCAACTCGGAATACGGGCTGCCGCAATCCATGTAGATGCGGGTCTCCGGCGGACAATGCATGTACACCCCCTGCAAGCCACTCCTCTTGTCATCCACACCCTTGTGAATGCGATGCTCTAATTGGTCCAAGGCTATGACCGTCAAATCCGTTTTGTGAAAAATTCCGTCCGCAATCTTGAACTTGCTGGAAACCAGCTTGCCGGTTTTCACGTAAAACTCGCCTTGTTGCCGCAACTCGGTGAAATCCAGCAACCACCAGAAGGTGTCCCATTTCTTCCCCCATCTCGCCACTTTTCCGCGAAACACCTCTTTGTCGGTCGATGTATCGACAACCGTGAACTCCGATTCGAATATCCCATCCGGCGGATTATCGACGGCGCTTCGCAGATAGACATGTTTGACATTCCGGGGATGATAGCCGATCTGAGATTCCAAAATGCTCACCGGACTCTTCTGCCACTTGTAACACTCCTGAAGTTTCCCACCCCAACCGGCGGCCTTGACGTGACTAACGATCTCCCCCCCGCTCAACGGCGTCTTGTAAATGGCCAAGTGGGCCACCTTGATATCGGCATGCTCGGCACCAGTTGTATCGTTAGATGCGCCAACCACAAACGGCAAACTCTCGGCTATCCCGGCCACCACTGGCTCCCCTTGGCGCTCACATTCCTTGCCATTGAGCCAGACCCGGACGCCGTCCTCACCCATGCTTGCCGCAAGGTGAAACCACACCTTCATCGCCAATGAGTCATTGCATAGAAAGCGGCTTACAGTCTTGCCATTGTATAGGAGCAAAATATCCGTATTGGGGTTGTAGTGCAGACTGAAGCGGGTGGATTTCTCGCTGCGGACGGCAAACAAACACAAGTTCCCAGCGCTTGGCTTGACGATTTCAAACAACATTTCAACACCCATTCGAGGTGCTTCAATCTCTTTGCAGGGACGGATCGACAGGTAGTTGCCATCACTCAGATCCACGCAAGGCCCGCCAAAGGGGCCATCGGCCACAGTGACCTCGGGTTTGGCGGATACCAAATTGAGGCTTCCTGCTGCGGATTGCAGACCTCCTGCCAACGGCCAGTACCCAAGAAGATCCCCCGATCCCTTGATACTCTCACCGTAGGTCTTAGCAACATCCGGCGAAGCATCCGCGCCAATTCCCCGGCAGACAAACAACCCCAGCATCGCAAGTGATACACCCCATTGCCACAACACGCGTCTCGTCCCCCGGCCGGTTTCTTCTCGATCACTCACCTGTGGTATCAGCATCATGCGCTTCATTCTGTTGTTGGTCTATCATTTCCTGACTCTTCGGCCCAGGCTGATTCCAACAGGAGCTATCCATGGATGTCAAGTTCATGTTTGATTATGTTTTGACCAGACACGGGCGACTGGCTGCCTATCTGGGTCCCCAGAACAGAAAAACCCAAACCCTGGCGAAACAGGCCGTGACTGAATTGCTCGCATGGCGAAAATCCGTAACCGGGCGCAATTCCGTTCTGCAACCCGGTGAAACCATCAAATCGCTGATAGCCAAGGGCCGGCATTGGGCGGTTTTACCCGGATAAGTCCCTCATCCCCTTGGCAAGATCATATTCACTCCAAAGGTGACAAACCACGGATGCCACCGGTTGAGAGCCAGCGAAATGACCCCACTGGTGGCCAATCAACATTTACGGCTATCGTTACTACGACCCCCTCCCCGGCCGCAGGCCATCGAGAGACCCCATCGAGAGACCCCATCGAGAGACCCCATCGGGGAACCCCATCGGGAGACCCCATCGGGAGACCCCATCGGGGAACCCCATCGGGGAACCCCATCGGGGAACCCCATCGGGGAACCCCATCGGGAGACCCCATCGCGGAACCATGGTCTTTTCATTTGATTGATTTTCCGTTCATCAGTGACATAGCTGGGACAAAGGAGTGGGCGCAGCGCTCGAAGATTTGGGGCCAAGGGAGGGTGACGTTCTGCCGAAAACGCACCGAAATGAGCGCCACCCGTCATTCATCCGAAACCGACCAGTTTGTTCAGCCCAAAGTGCTTTCCCTACAGCCACAAGCTCTCAACCCACTCAAAAAAATCGCCATGCTGAATTAGGAGACTGAGAAAAGGTCTGGCAACCTGCACTGCCTCCCACACCTCGCCGGTTGGCTCACCGGCCACAAGGAACCCTTACGAGTCCCTGGGCGGCTCCATCGATGCCTTCCCCGCCGGGACGGACCGCCATAGTGGAATTGCTGGAATCCTGCGGCTTGCGCCAAGCGTCCTTCACCCCTCTGACCGGCGGAGTGGTCACTCTCTATCAGGGCGACAAATAAGGGGCACCATCAGCGTTCCTCGCCATCGACGAGGGTTTTCCAAACCGAGAAATCCGGGTTCAGGATGACGATATCGGCGAAAAAGCCGGGGGCGAGTTGACCGAGGCCTGGAAGACCCAGCGAGCGGGCCTGATTCCAGGAGGTGGTTTTGACGAGTTGGTGGAGCGGCAGCGAGACGAGGTTTGCGAGGTTGCGCAAGCCCTCGTTAAAAACCAGTGTGGAACCAGCCAGCGCTCCGCCATCCTTGAGGCGTGCAGCACCGTCTTTGACCACCACGGCGAGGCCGCCGAGAGAGGTTTCGCCATCGGCAACCCACGACGCCGCCATCGAATCCGTGATGAGCATGAGTCGATCGATGGGCACCACTTGCAACACAAGTTTGAGCATATCCGGGGACAGATGGATGGTGTCGCAGATGAGTTCGAGCATCAGCCCATCCTCAATTAGACCCGCGCCGACGACCCCGATTTCGCGGTGGTGCAGCGGCGTCATGGCATTGCAAAAATGCGTTAGATGAGTAAGCCCGGCTGCCATGGCGGCGCGGAGTTGAGCGGCGCTGGCCGAAGTATGAGCGGCAGAGCTGGTGATACCCATCGCCTTGGCGGAAGCGATGAGCTCGAGCGCCCCCTCGAGTTCCGGGGCCAACGACACGATGCGCACCTTGGCGATCTGATCAATGGCCCGCAGCTCGTCGAAATTGGGCGGGCGGACAAATTGGGGGTTTTGGGCACCGGCATTTTTTCGATTGATGAACGGCCCCTCGACATGCAAGCCCGGGGTTTTGCAAAATTCCGGCTTGGCGAAATACTCAGCGCAGGCGGCAGCCACCTGTTCGAGACGGTCCTGGGGCTGCGTCAGAGTGGTGGGCAGCCACGTGGTCACCCCCTCCTGCAATTTGCGTTTGGCGATGTGGCGGATCGCCTCCAGCGAGCCATCGCAGACGTCGTGATGATCAGCACCGTGGGAGTGGATGTCGATAAAGCCGGGCATTGATATGCGGCCTGCGGCATGGATGACCGTGTGGACGGTGGGTGGCGGGTCGCCGGGTGGCAACAGCGCGAGGATTTTTCCATTTTCGAGGAGGATGGAGCCGCCATCGATTTCGAGATCCGGAGACACAATTCTAGTGTTTTCAATCAGTGTTTTCATAAGCCAGCAAACAAAAGTTACGCCTGAGGATAGACCAAGCGCTGATTGCTGACAAGACAGTTCGGCAATTTTTGGGGATTCAGCCGTCGTCGGCGGTTTGGTTGAGCAACTTGCCAAGTTTCTGATAGGAACTGCTGAAGGCGTTGAATTCCGTGCGCCAAGGGACGAAAAATGTTTTTTGATCTGCGGAGCGGCCACGGGTGGCGTGGGCCAGATTGCGCACGGTGACGAGCAATTCGTGCCCCTGAGTGAGCAAATCGCGGTCGCGTATTTCGGTGTAGCGCTCGAGGTGATCCACATCCCGGAGGCATGCCTCATAGGTCTCATTGAGAGCTTTTGTTTTGAGGGAATCCAGCGGATGGGTTGAGATCCAAGCCGTGGCTCGGATGACGCGGCGCAATTCATCGGCGAGGATATGGCGCGGCAGCAGGGCGGGCCGTTTGCCCGACCCCTGGACAAGCAGCATGCGGGCGGAGGCATGAAACGAGGCCTCATGAGCCACTTCGTCGAGACGCTGCAGGACAAAGCGGTTAGCGGCATACTCGGTGACACGCTGGTTGGCGAGTTTGGAGCGGATCTGGAGGAAATTGGCTGAGATTTTGGTCAATTCCGGCTCGGGTATTTTGGCGCTGCGTTCGATGAGATCGTGGAGATTGGCAGCGAGGAGGACTTCATAATTGAAGAAAAATCCAGGTTGTTCGAGTGTCAGAATCGAGGGCAGATATTTCGCTGCGTCCATCGGCAGGACCAGGCGGCCACCGGTGCCATCCGGGAGGCAGCGAAGTTTATCCCAGAAGAGCGGCGGCAATTTCAGCGAGCCATCGGCCTGAACCTCGCCAATGACCGTGGCGCTGGGTTCGCAACCGCTGACGGCAGCGTTCATCAGCAAGGCCGCAGCAGCGGAAATGGCAGCGTGATTCCGATCGATGAGGTAGTCCACATCGTCGCCACAGGTCAGCCCGACCGACACCCCAGTCGGCAGCTGGCCGAATTCCTTGGTCAGCGCCGTAACCAGAGTGGAACTCGTCTGTTTGAACGGGCTCCAATCCGATGCTGCCGGCGCTTTCGAAAATTCTCCAGCGGGCGCTTTCTGAAAATCCAACGAGCACGACAGCGCATCGGTCTTGGCATTGCCGTCTTTCAACTTGGCCTTCATGTGGATCGGCAGCACCCGCATGAGCGTCGAGTTGCTGGCCTTGTCAAAAGTCCACAGCGGCGTGCTGACCGTCGCTGCGGCCAGCACGATCGGCGTTTTGGCGGCAGACGGTGGTTCAGGAACGCGCCCATGGCCGGCATCTGGTGTCCCATTCTTGACGGGCACGACGCTCTTGCGGAATGCCTCAAGGGGCTCAACCCAGCCGCCCCAAGCTCCTTGTTCTCCTAGCTTGCGTCTGGCCTCAGCTCCTGGATGTTTCGGCTCGGCGACGACCAACACGTCGCTCAGGCAAGCGGCCAGCGCATGGGCATCGGCACCGGCCGATGCCAGCCAATCGAGAAGCTGCCAGGCATGACTGCGGGCCGCCTCCAGCTGCTTTGCGTCACTCTTGGGTTTGGGCTCACTTTTGGCAAAGGTTTCCAGCAGCCCGCGGGCATCGGCATAGCCCGGCTGCAAGGCGAGGGCCAGGGCGAGCATTTGGGCGCAGACGCGCCGGTCTGCCGGGGTCTCGCCGCCTTGGGCTTGTGCCAGCACACACAGGTGATGGGTCAGTGCCAGCATGGTTTCAGGATCCAGCGGCAGCCGGTCGCGCCGAAATACCAAGGATCCCTCAGCTGGAACCGCAAACGAACCCGCCAGCAACGGAGACGCCGCCAGCAGACCGGCGACAATCCCAAGGAGGCTTGATACATTCGGCAACTTCATGGTTGCGCCTACTATGAAATCAATCGGCCCGCTTTCAAGCCGGGATTGCGGATTTCTCACTCATGCCGCATGCTCGAGCCATGCCCAGCACCCCACCCCAGATTGAAACCCGCGAGGAAGTGATGTTTTTCGATACCGATTGCGGTGGTGTCGTCCACAACCTCGCCTACCTGCGCATGATCGAAACCTGCCGCACCCGCCTTGCCGCCCTCATGGGCCTCGACCTGCGCGGCATGGCCCAGACGGCCGAATTTCCGGTACTTACCCGCACCGAGATTGACTACAAGCGCCCGGCCCAGCTCGGCGATTGGCTGCTCATCCGGGGCCGTCTCGACGCCCTCTCCCGCGCCCGCTTTTGGTGCGCCTTTGAAATCATCCGCGAAACCGACGGCCTCACCCTTGTCACGGCCCGCCAAGGTCTTGCCTTGGTCAAAATGCCCCAAGGCAAGCCCCTCCGTCTGCCGTCCGCTTGGTCCCAACTCTGGAACCTCTGACACTCCGCCTGCCACCAACGAGGAATCCCGGATTTTTGCAAGCTGGACGTCAGGAACCCAGGGCAGTGCAAGCGCTCAGCCGCGGCGGATTTCCGAGCCCTTGAAGCGGATATTGATGCGATAGACCTTTTTGACGCGGCAAGAAATTTTACCGGTGGCCAGATCCATCTGCTCGGGAATTTCGATAAAATGAACATCGACCACGGCGTGATAGCCACGCTCTGAGAAGATATCGATCAACATGCCGAGGGCGACGGACTCACCCAACAAAAGATCCTCGCTATTGATGTTGGCATGGCCGGAGATGGCATGCAGTTTGATAACTGGCAACAAGGTATTTTCGATAAATCCGACCACACGCTGAAAGAGTGCCGGAGAATTGAGTTCATAGCCATCGAGGCGTTTGACGAGTTCCTGCCGGGCGTGAACAATGATGTCACTGGCCACCG
>CAIQXC010000642.1 GCA_903875675.1 Akkermansiaceae bacterium | reverse complement strand
GAGCCGTTCGCCCAGATGCCGCCGGGCCCGCATCGCGGTGACCTTGACTTTTGACTCGCCCCAGCCGGTCAATTCGGCCACTTCCCGCACCGGGCGTTGCTCCAAGTCCAACAAGCGGATGACGATCCGTTCGCGTTCATTGAGGCCGGAGAGCAGTTTTTCCAACACCACCAGCGTTTCTTCGGTGGCGGTGGCTTGGGGCGTCGCTGTCTCCTGCATCAATTGGCTGACGAAGGTGGCTTCTTCCGCATTGAGATCGGCGTAGCTCAGGACCCGTCGTGAGCGCAGGCTGCGCAGACGGTCGCGGCAGTGATTGATCGCGATGCGCGCCACCCAATGGTCGAAGAGGTCCTGCTCGGTGCGGTATTGGTCGATTTTGGTAAAAACTTTCATAAAAACCTCCTGCACCTCATCCTCGTCATCGCTGCGGCTGGGCAAATGCGAGCGCACGATTCGGATGACTTGGGGGTACAAAACGTCCACCAGTCGGCGGGCGGCGGGTTCGTCTCCTTGCTTGACCAATGCGATTTCATGGCCCCAAGTGGATCCTGTGGGTGTCTCCACAATTCAATTCTAAGACGTTTATCGGCTGGGCTTGGTTACAATCAAACGACAGGAGACTCCTTCAAACCTCTCCAAATTGCAGGAGTCTCCTACATTCTCAAAAGATGTTGACGGTTGGCTTGGGGCCTGTGGATGGCTGTGTTGGTTCAGTCAGACTGGCTGGCGGATCAGGATTCGTCTCGGACGTTGGGCACCCACAGCAGTAGCGCCTGATAGCCGCGCGGCACACCGTAAGCACCGATGAAGCAGCCGAGGAAGCTCCCGAAAAAGATGAGGATGGCATTGCGGTAGCCGATGCGCCGGGCCAGCCAAGCGGCGCAGAAGTTGCCGATGATCGACACGCCGACGACTAGGAAAAACACCCCGGCAACGAGCCGCTCGCGATCCGCCACAGGCCAGCCGCGCAATTCCGACAGGTTGCGGAAATGCTGTGGGTTCCAGAAAATAAAAGCCCACCAGCGTGTACAAATGCATGTCCAAGCCGTCAAAAAACCAGCCGAGCCAAGCGGCAATGCCGGAGCGCCATTGGTGCGGGGTGATTCCGCGCAGCGTCGGGCGGGTGGGGGAGGTTGCCATGTTGCTGGCGGATTCTAGCCACTTGTCGCGCCCTGAGCAAAGCCAATCCATGCATGGGCAGCTCTCGGGCGGCCCGTGCATGGAGTGCGGTAGCAACGCTGCCGCTGTGGCTCAACTGCATGAGTGGCGACTCACACGAGATCCTTGGGCCGCCAGCCTTCGCGGGCTTCCGGATTGATGAGCTTGGCGGCTTCCGGATTGTCGATGATTTCTAACTTTTCGGCATTCCACTTGACCGTCTTGCCGGTGCGGATGGCGAGCGTGCCGAGCAAGATGGCCTCGGTGAGAGGGGCTGAGTAACTAAAGTCCGAACAGGATTTTTTGCCATTCCTGATGGATTCAACCCAGTCGCGGTGGATGCCCTGGGTGCGCGGAATGGTCTTGGGAACCTGCTTGTCGCCACTGGCCCGATAGGTTTCCCATTTGGCCTTCGGATAGAGCACCGGGCTGTCCGGGCGCATGCCGCCGTGGAAGATGCCGCCGTTTTCGCCGACCATGATCATGCCGCCTTCGCCACCCGGCGCGCCGCCATCATAACCCGCCGGGGCTGCCGGCAGGCTGGGGCCTTCGTACCATTTTACTTTGACCGGCGGCTTGTTGCCACGGGCGGGGAAGTTGAAGGTGACGACTGATCCGTTAGGTGTGTGGATTGGATTGACGTCGCCGTGCATTTCCACTTCCACGCTTTCGGGAGAGCCGAGGTCCATCGCCCAATACGGGGTATCGATTGTGTGGCAACCGATGTCGCCGAGGCCGCCGCAGCCAAACTCCCACCAAGGGCGCCAGGTCGTCGGGGAAAATGCCGGGCTGAAGCCCACTTTCTGGGTGGAGGGCCCAAGCCACAGGTTCCAGTCCATGCCCTTTGGCGGGGCTTCTGCCTTGGGATAGGCGGTCATCACGTTGCCATTGAAGCCCCAGCCGGACTTCGGACGGTCGGTCCAGACGATGACTTCTTTGACGTCGCCGATCAAGCCTGCCTGATACCATTCCTTGATGAGCAGGGCGCCTTCGGAGGCGTGGCCTTGGTTGCCCATTTGGGTGACGAGGTCCTTCTTAGCGGCGAGTTCGCGGAGGGTGCGTGCCTGCCAGAGTGTGTGGACCAAGGGTTTTTCGACGAACACGTGCTTGCCCATGCTCATCGCCATGTAGGCGACGGCGAAGTGGGTGTGATCTGGGGTGCCGACGCCCACGCCGTCGATTTTGTCGCCCATTTCGGCGAGCATCTTGCGGAAATCCGTATAAAGTTTTGCGCCGGGGAAGTTTTGTTTGCCGCGGTCCAGGATATTTTGGTCGCAATCGCAAAGGGCAACGATGTTGTTGCCGCCGGCGCAGGCGCCCAAGTCACCTCCGCCTTGGTTGCCGAAGCCGACCCACGCGAGGTTGAGTTTGGCGTTGGCCCCGGCGACGGATTTGGCGAGGATGAGCGGTGCGACGAAGGGCGCGGCGAGTGCGGCGGCGGAGTGTTTGATGAAGCTGCGCCTGGACGGGTGGTTCAGTAGGGATGAGTGCATGGTGGTGGTTGAATGGTGGCTCGGTTTGCGATTCGTACGGCAAATCACGAACGTTCTGTTTACCCAAAAAACCCTGCAATCTTTCCTTTGTGCGAAAAAAAACCGCCGCTCTCACTTGGCGGGCTTGCCCTGGTCCTTGCGCAGCACGATGGCGACGTCATTCGTCTGCGCCGGGCCTGGCGTGCTGCGGCCATCTGCCACGTATTTTTCCAACAATTTCGTCAGTCGTTCGACGACGTCCGGGTGTGCGGCGGCCTGGTTGGTGAGTTCTCCGACGTCGCCGGACATGTCATAGAGTTGGGTGGTCTCGGCGGGATTCCCGCCTTTGGTCCAGCCGCCTGAACCGGCGCACAACTCGAGTTTCCATGGGCCCTGGCGGATGGCGAAGGCGCCGTTGATGGAGTGGTAAACGACGGCCTCGCGCGGCGGCAGCGGGCTTTTTCCTAGCAGCACTGGAAGGATGCTCACGCTATCTTCGCCGGCGGTATCCGGCAGTTGGGTGCCGACAATCTCCGCGCAAGTGGCCATCAAGTCCGTCAGACAGATGGAATGATCACTGCGGGTGGCGGGTTGGATCTTGCCCGGCCAACGTGCGATGAATGGGATATGGTGGCCACCATCCCAGATGTCGGCCTTGTAGCCCCGGCGGTCCGCACTCGGGTAGTGCCCCTGCTTCTCAAGCTTGTCCACGCCAATGTACGGAGCGCAACCGTTGTCGCTGGTGAAAATCACCAATGTGTTGTCGGCAATGCCATTTTTATCGATGGCAGCGAGCACTTCGCCCAGCGCCCAGTCGGTCTCCATCACAAAATCACCGTAGTTGCCCAGTCCTGATTTTCCCTGCCATTCCTTGGTTGGCACCAGTGGCGTGTGCGGCGATGTGAGCGCCAGATAGAGGAAAAACGGCTGCTTGGCGGCGCTGCGCCGGGCGATGGATTCGCTGGCCTTGCGGGTGAGCACTGGCAGCACATCGTTTGCCTCAAAGTCCGGCGCGGCCGCCCCCCGCCGGCCCCAGGTTTTGGTGGCGGTGGGTTCCTGCGTGAAATGGTCGTCTTCGATGAAGGCAAATGGCGGCATGTCCAACGAGGCACTGATCCCGAAAAAGGAATCAAATCCGCGGCACAGCGGGCCGTCATCCAGCGCCTGGCTTAAATCCGGTTGCTGGCCCTGCTTGGCAAACGTCAGGCCGAGGTGCCACTTGCCAATGCAGTCACTCACATATCCGTGTTGCTTGAGCAGCGCTGGTACCGTCAGGCGTCCGCTGGCAATGAGTGGCGGGCTGTACCCATCCAAAACACCAGTCTGGAGCCGCGAGCGCCAATTGTAGCGACCTGTGAGAATGCCGTAGCGCGTCGGCGTGCACACGGCAGAACTGGAGTGGGCATCGGCGAAAGCCATCCCTTGCCCTGCCAGCCGATCCATGTTGGGAGTGGCAATCTTTCCGCGTTGCGGATTGAGGCACTGCACGTCGCCATAACCGAGGTCGTCACACAGGACGTACACGATATTCGGCAGGGGAGTGGCAGCTGGTGCGGCGCTCAGGCCTCCTGGCGACGTGCACCACCAAATCCCGAAAACGAACCAGACTGCTTGCAAGGGGTGAATTTTCAAAATGCGGCGATGCAGGTGTTCGGGCCTTTACCCAAGCCCGGCCCCAAACCTTTCAGTTGTGTTAGAAATTCCAGCGGGCCTTGGGTGATGGGGAGGAGCCTCGAGGGGGCGCTTTCACCGATATCCGCACTGTCAAGTTGGAGATGCGAGAAATTTTTGGATTGCTTTTCGCTTGCCAGTGATGGGCGGATCGTTCACAAACCCGTTCCGCCCGTTTGGGGTTGCGCACTTCAGCCGCAGCGCCCGGCGCGTCGAACCTCATCCCCCCACGCACGCCCCCCCATGGAAAGCATCTCATCGCGCATCGCCAAGGTTAATCCGTCACTCACCCTTGCCGTCACCAATCAGGCCAAGGCCATGATTGCCAAAGGCGAGGAAGTCTATGCCCTCGCCGGCGGCGAACCGGAGGTTGACACCCCGGATTTCATCAAGGCCGCCGCCATCCAGGCCATTCACGAAGGACGCACAAAATACACACCGTCCAGCGGTATCCCGGAATTGCGCGAGGCCATCGCCGCAAAATTGCTCGTGGACAACAATCTGGAGTTTGACCCGAAGCAAATTTGTCTGACTGCCGGAGCGAAGATGGCGTGTTTCAATGCGATTTTGGCGGTGGTGGAAGAAGGGGACGAGGTGATCATTCCCTCGCCGTACTGGGTTTCCTATCCAGAGATGGTGCGTCTGGCAGGCGGCGAGCCGATCATTGTTGAGACTCAGGAATCGACGGGCTGGAAGATGACGGCCCAGCAATTCGAGGAGGCGATGACGCCTGCGACCAAGATGGTTATTCTCAATTCGCCGGGCAATCCGACCGGAGCGGTTTACACTGCGCAGGAACTCCGCGAAATTGGTGAAATCGCGGTGGGCGAAGATATCGTCATCCTCTCCGATGAGATCTACGAAAAACTCATCTACGGCGAGGCCAAGCACGTCTCCATCGCCACCCTGAGCGATGCCATCCGCGACCTGACCATCACAGTGAACGGGTTTTCCAAATGTTATTCGATGACCGGTTGGCGGTTGGGATACACGGCGGCACCCAAGGCTCTGGCGGATGCGATTGACAAGATTCAGAATCACACGGTCTCCAATGCGACGAGTTTTGCGCAATACGGGGCGCTGGCTGCGCTGCAAGGCGATCAGACGTTTATTGAGGATTTGCGCGGGGAATATGACGTGAAGCGCCAATTCATGTTTGCCCGGCTCAAGGCCATCCCTAACATCCGAGTTGTCGAACCTCAGGGCGCGTTCTACTTCTTTGTTTATACCGGCAACATGGGCCTCAAATCCCTCAACCTCTGCGATAAATTGCTGTCCCGTTACAAGGTGGCTGCCGTGCCGGGCGTTGCCTTTGGTTATGACGAGGGCATTCGCCTGAGTTATTGCACGACGCTCGACGTGCTTAACGAAGGTCTCACCCGCTTCGAGCAATTCTGCCGCGAACACTGAAAACTGAGTCTGAGACTCCAGAGGCTCCGTTCCGATCTGCATGAGGTGCCCCTTGTAGCGGCGTGTCTGTGACCGCCGATGGCCTATGAGGTGCCCCTTGTTGAGGCGGCGGGTTCATTGGGGATTCAGGGTCATCGGCTGTCATAGACACGCCGCTACAATCACTACAAATCTGCTTGCGAAGCTCGTGAGCTAGACGGCAATTTCAAGGGAATGGAACTGGCTCGGCCTTGTGGCGCTTTTGTGGTCGGACACGGAGTTTCAGGCTCACTTTTAAAAAATGCCATTGGCAGGGCGGCTCAAACCCGCTTGAATCTTGCTGCAAGGAATTCCACTCCGCTCTTCCAGCCATGTCCCAAGCCGTCATCGATCCCGAGGAAGTCCGCCGCTTCGCCGCAGAACTCAAACGCTTCAATGGCGATCTGCGCGAACGCAGCGCCTCGCTGATGGCCCGCTTCACCGCTCTGGGCGATTCCTGGCAGGACCAGGAACAGGAGAAATTTTCCGGCGAATTCATCCAACTGATGAAAACCCTCAAGGCATTCCTCGAACTCTCCGAACGCCACACTCCCTATCTGCTGCGCAAGGCCGAACGCATCCAACAATACCTCGACCAGCGCTAAGTAACGTCCGCCATGTCAAACCAAGCCAGGGTTTCCTCAATCGATGCGCTTGAAGCCTTTCGCGCCGAGTTAATCCATTATATCGAAAAAGCCCGCGTCGCCCTCGAAGATATGACCGGCGAAGCCCGCCGCACCCGCACGTGGCTCGATGTCGATCGCACCCAGCATTGGAGCGGCCAAATGAAAAAACTCACCAAGCTTCTCCATCAGGCCGAAGAGGAACTCTACAGCGCCAACCTAACTAATCCTCACGCCGCCAATGCCATCCAAAAAATGGCCGTCGCCAGAATTCGCCTCAAGCTCGATGAGGCCGAGGCCAAAATGCGCGTCACCAAGCACTGGCGGCAAGTTTACGATAACCGCAGCGGCCCCCTGCTGCGCCAACTCGAGCCCATGTTCTTCCGCGTCGGCCAGCAACTCCCCAAAGCCGTTCACTCGCTCGGCGAGTCCATCAAAGCCCTCCAGGCCTATGCCGAAGCCGGCCGTCCACAGCCCCGCCAGGCCCCCCCACCGGCAAGCGACCTCTCCCCACCCGCATCCCAACCATGAGTCTATCAGGCAGCAAGGGCCTCCTAACCGACGCCACCCGCCAGCTCCAAACCCGCTGGTCGGACACCCGCAACGCGTGGCGCGACCACAAGGCCACGGAATTTGAGGATCTCTATCTAACTGACCTCTCGACCGCCGTCAACACCGCGCTTCGGGTCATCGACGAACTTGACCACTTGCTCCAAAAAATCCATGCCGACTGTGAATGACCCCATGACACCGGGCCGGGTATTGGCCCAGCTCCAGTCGATCAAATCCGGGATCGCCTCCACCCTTGCCAGCGAGAACGAACTGGCACAGGCCCGTGCCGCACGCATGACGGTTATCAGACGCGCTAACACCCAGCGCGAGGAAACCGAAAGCGCGAAAACCGCGTCCCGCCTCAGTGAGCTTGCCAGTGCCCATCGGCTGGCATTGGAGCGAGCCCAAGCCTCGCTGGACGCCCGCTCCGCCTGGATCCAGAATGCCTATCACAACAGCCGCAATTCCCTCTCCGAGCGGCTGCAGGACCGCAAGGACCGCCGCATCGGCCACGTCCAAGGCCGGATTTTTCAAAACCGCAAATCGCGCAAAGAAGAACTCGCGCAAGCCACCGAGGCCCACCGGAAATTTCAAGAATTGCTAGTGGCTGACCGCTTTTTGCGCCACCAGCTGCGGGACTCCGCCCTGCGATTGCTGCGCTCATTTCGGTTCTATCTGGGGCCCCTTTTTCGCAGCCGCAACGTGCCACCTGACGTGACTATCACCACCTCCGATGCACCGGTCCTGCATGCCCAATCCTTGGAGCAACTCGAGGCATTGCGTGGTGCGGTAGCCGCCATTGCCCGCCAGCCCCTCACCCGGTTTTTCCGCTGGGTGCCGCTGGGTGTGCTGGCCCTAACTGCCGCCGCCATCCAAATCTGGCCCGTCTGGCGTGCCGCTGCCGGAATGAGCAGCATCCAATCGCAGTTGCTCGTCACCGAGGGTGGGCTGCTCGCCTTCTGGCTGTTAGCCCTGGCCATGGCCATCGTCCCGGCACGCCGCGCGGGTCGTCTGTTGGCGGCGGCACGCTCTCTGGCGATCGCAGCGGAAAAAGCCTCCGCCGCCCGCGTCATGGCGCTGGCTGCAGACATTGAGGACAAGGAAAAACAACAGGGCGAGGACCTCAGTGAAACGTTCCGTGAATCCGGCACTGAGTGGCGCTCAAGCATGCGCGACGGCCAGTTGAAACTCGAGCGAAAACTCGCCCGCCTTCCCGCCAAACTCCAGCAACTCCACCAACGCAAACTCGCCAAGCTCAATCACTCTCACCAACTCGCCTCCCAACTCGCCAGCGACCAAGCCGCCGCTCTCACCGACGAGCGCAAGCTCGCCTTCGCCGAAGCCACCGCCTCCATCGATGCCGAGTTCAACGCCACCATCCAGACCTTGACGCCCCGCTGGCAGCACGACGTGTTGGAGACATGCGAAGAGTTATCTGTGTTAGAAGATAACTCGCACGGCACCTTCCCCCCGTGGTCTGCTGATACCTGTGCCAACTGGAGCCCGCCCGCCTCAGCGCCTGCCGCCGTGCGCATCGGCTCAATCCACATCGACCTCGCGAAAATTGCTGAGCGCTTGCCGACAGCAGCACCACTCTCTCTAACGGGATCGGCGACCTTTGACGCGCCCTTCACCCTGGGTTTTCCCGACGACGGCTCAATTTTGATAGAAACAACCGGAGACGCAGGGGCCGCTGCCACCAGTGCGCTCAACTCGATCGCACTTCGGCTGTTAGCCAGTTTGCCGCCGGGCCGAGCCTCGTTTGTGTTCATTGATCCGGTGGGGTTGGGCCGTGACTTTGCCGGCCTGATGCACTTGGCGGATTATGAGGAAACGATGATAGCCCACCGGATTTGGACCCAGACCACTCAGATTGAGGAGCGTCTCTCAGAACTCAACGAACACATCGAAAAGGTCATTCAAATGTACCTTCGCAACGAGTTCGCCACCATCGCCGAGTATAACGAACAAGCCGGCACCATCGCTGAAAAATACCGCTTCCTCGTCGTCGCCAACTTTCCCGCCGCCTTCAGCGAAACCGCCG
>CAIQXC010000641.1 GCA_903875675.1 Akkermansiaceae bacterium | reverse complement strand
GGCATCTTGGCCACATCTTGCCCCTGAGATGTGCAAGAGGTGACCTCTGTCGAGGCGGCGGGTTCATTGGCGATTCAAGGGCATCGGCGGTCATAGACACGCCGCTACAAGGCGACAAATATTCTTGCGCAGCTCCTGAGCTTGACGGTGATGGGGCGTGGGGGCAAACTTTCGGCATGCCAAAGGCCCCTCCCCTAGTTCTCGCGCTGACGTTGGTAGTGACGGCGGTATTTTTGTCGCTTCGCAACAAGCCGGTAGCAGCCGCGGTGGCGGCGCCAGTTGCGGTGGCGGCCACGCCGGCTGCGGCGCCGGAGCCGGTGTTGCCAGAAGTGCCTGCGGCGCGGACTGGAGCGCCTGCCAAGAGCGAAGTGGTGGCTAGCAAGGTGGCTGCGCGGCGGTGGCCGCAAGCGTCAGGAGACATAGCGGCGGACAAGGGAGCGACGTTTGGGAACTTGGACAACGGGATGCGCTACGTGATCTATCCAAACAGTGAACCGCCGAAGCGGGTGTCGCTGCGGCTGCACATTGCGGCCGGTTCACTGATGGAGGCGGACGCCCAACGAGGTTTGGCGCATTTCCTTGAACACATGGTTTTCAACGGCAGCAAGCATTACGCAGGCAAGGAGTTGGTGCCGGAAATGCAGCGTCGCGGGATTGGTTTTGGTGCCCACGTCAATGCCTTCACATCCTTTGATGAGACGGTGTATATGCTGGATTTGCCCGACCTCGGCGAGGACACGCTGAAACTCGGTTTCACGGTGATGCGCGACTTTGGCGATGGGGCGTTGCTGCAAGCGGCGGAAATCGATCGTGAGCGCGGCGTGATCCTGTCGGAGAAGATCAGCCGCGACACGGTGAATGAGCGGCTGATGGAGCAACAATTCAACGCGTTGCTGCCGGATTCGCTGGTGGCGAAGCGCTTTCCGATCGGGCTGGAGGAGGTGATCAAGACGGCTCCACGTGAGCGATTTACGGATTTTTACAATCGCTACTACACGCCGTCGCGGATGACGTTCATTGTGGTCGGGGACGTGAATCCGGTGGCCATGAGCAAGCAGATTGAAGGGGCGTTCAACACGATGGTGAATCCGGCGGAGGCAGGAGGGGAGCCCGATCTGGGGCCGATTCAAGCGCCTGAGGGGCTAGTGACCGAGGTATTTGCGGACAAGGAGGTGAGCGGGACGAACCTATCGCTGACACTGGTGAGGCCGTATCAGAAGAAGGCGGATTCGGTGGCCTCCCGCAACTCAGATCTTCCGCTGGATATTGCCAACGCGATGCTGAGCCGGCGATTTGAACGGCTGGCGCAGAAGGAGAATTCGCCAATCGCCGGGGGCAGTGCGGCGAACGAGGAGGCGTTCAAGTACGCAGAGATTGGCACGGTAGGAGTGGTGGCGGCGGATGACCGCTGGCAGGAGGCGGTGCCGGTGCTTGAGCAGGAATTCCGGCGGGCGTTGGAACACGGGTTTACTGCGGCGGAGCTGACCGAAGCCAAGGCCAATATTCTCAATATTTACGAGCAAGCCGTCAAACAACAATCGACCCGCAAGTCCGAGGGGATTGCGATGGCTCTGGTCAAATCGATCAACAACGACGAGGTATTCTCGACCCCGCAGACGAACCTTGAGATTGTGCGGAAGGGGTTGGACGGGATCGATGCTGCCAAATGCCATGCGGCACTGCGCAAGTTCTGGGAAGCCCCGGGCATGCACCTGATCCTAACCAACAAGGACAAGCCGGACAACGCCGAGAAAAACCTGGCCGCGCTCTATCAGGAGTCCACGGGTGTGCCGGTTCTTGCGCCGGCGGCCGGCACCAGCCAGAAGTTTGCCTACACGAGCTTTGGCAAGCCCGGGAGCGTCAGCAGCCGCAAGGAAGTGGTGGATTTGGGGGTGACGCAACTGGTGTTATCGAACAACATCCGGATCAACCTCAAGCCCACCGATTTTGAAAAAGGCCGCATCCTGATGTTGGCGCGGATCGGATCGGGCCAGCTGAGTGAGCCGGCGGGCAAGCCGATGCTTGAGACGTTTGCCACGGCGGTGTTTGAGGGCGGCGGGCTGGGCAAGCACTCGGTCGATGAGCTCCAACAAATCCTCGCCGGCAGGAACGTCGGGGCCACCCTCGGCATCGGTGAAGACGCGTTCACCCTCGGCGGCAGCACGACCCCGGCGGATTTCGGCTTGCAAGTGCGGCTGATGTGCGCCTGTCTAACTGATCCTGGTTATCGCAAGGAAGGGCTGTGGCAATTTCAGAAGGCGATCCCCACGATCTATCAACAACTCAATCACACACCGGCGGGGCCTGGGCAGCAGTTGCAGGGCTGGTTGCACGGCGGGGATTCGCGCTACATGCCGGCGCCGATGGAGCGGCTTTCGGCGTACACGCTGGACGATGCGAAGAAGTGGCTGACGCCCGAGCTAACCAAGGGGTATCTGGAATTATCGATGGTTGGGGATTTTCAAGTTGAGGCGGTCCTGCCTGAGCTTCTGGCGACGTTTGGGGCGCTGGCCAAGCGAGATCGGACGAAGCCGGAGTTGGCGGAGGCGCGGCGGTTGGTATTTCCGAATGCGCCTGCGGAAAAATCCTACACCTATGATTCGAAGATTCCGCAGGCGGTGGCGACGGCGATTTGGAAAACGAAGGGGCTGCGCAACAACCAAAAAGACTTTCGGCGCTTCAACATCCTGGCTGGGATCTATCAGGAGCGATTGCGCGTCGAAATCCGCCAGAAACTAGGCGCATCCTACAGCCCGGACGCCATCGCGGCGGGCTCTGAAGCGCTCGACGACTTTGGCTACATCCTCGGCAGAAGCGTTGGCAAGGCCGCCGACGTGCCGCTGCTGCTGCGGACGATGCGCGATCTTGCCGACGAACTCGCAGCCAAGGGGGCGACTGCCGACGAGCTAGACCGGGCCCTCAAGCCGACGCTGAGCATGCTCAAACAATCGCTGCGCGACAACAAATACTGGCTCAACACCGCCCTGAGCCAGTGCCAGATCGACCCGAAACGCCTCGATCTGGTGCGCGAACGGGACGCCGACTACGCATCGATCACGGTGAAGGAAATCAATGCGCTGGCGAAGAAGTATCTAGGCGGGGAAAACGCGCTGCTGATTGGGATCAAGCCGAAGGAGTGAGAGTTTCGCGGGGGGGGGAATTGGGGTCTGGAGGGGGGGCTTGACGACAGGCTAGAAGCCCGTCTCCTTGAGGGGGGCTCAAGGAGAGGTGGCGTCCCGCCGCCATTCGCCCATGTGCAGAGCAAATCCAGCCGCTTGGCGGCCTTCTCTTGCTCATCTCATGGGCAAGATGCCCACTCTCCTTGAGGGCACTTCAAGGAGTGGTGGCGTCCTCGCCGCCATG
>CAIQXC010000640.1 GCA_903875675.1 Akkermansiaceae bacterium | reverse complement strand
GGTGTTCTTTGGCAAGCCGCGCAGCCCCGGGGTTTCCCATCCGCACGAAAGCCCGCCGGTGATGTTGGTGCCGCTGTTTGTGCTGGCCGCCGGCGCGATGTTGCTGGCTCTCGTCGGCACACCCGCTTGGCCGTGGTTCGAGGAATGGCTAACGGGCGAGTCCGCCGTGTTTAACATCTGGGCCCTGGCCAAACCCGAAGCACTCCAACTCATCGGCTTGTCATTGGCCCTGGTGACCACCGGGGTGAGCGCCTCATGGCTGGTCTATCGCAATCCATCCAGCGACAGCCGCGCGCCGGATCCGTTGGAAATCAAACTCGGCGGTGTCTGGAAATTCCTCGGCGACGGGATGCGCTTCGATGCCACCTACGATAGATGTATCATTGCGCCGCTCGCAGCGTTGGCCCGTGTGGTTGATGCCATCGAGCGCCAGTTGTTTGTGCCGCTCATGGCGCTGACCGAGGGGCTCATCAAGATGATGGGTCGCTGGACCGGCAACGCCGATGAAAAGGGCCTCAACGACGGGTTCAACCAAGTTTGTTCGGGGCTGCAAGGCAGCGCCAATTCTGCCTCCGCCAGCCAATCCGGACGGCCCCAGGCCTATCTGCGCGCTATCGGCCTTGGCGCTTCAGTTCTCCTCATCCTTTACTTCTGGCTAATCGCATAACTCCGCCATGTTGTTACTTTCACTCCTATCGATTCCCTTGCTAGGTGCCGCCATCCTCGGTGGCTGGCAGGGCTTGGGCCATTCCTGCGCCAGACGCATCGCCGTCATCTGGGCCTTGCTGCCGGTCCTGCTGGCGGTGATCATCGGCTCCCAACAAGTGGACCCGGTTAGCGGCCTGCTCGCTTCCTGCGAAAGCCGTTGGCTGCCGGATGCAGGCATATCGCTGCGCTTTGCGGTGGATGGCACGTCATGGTTGTTCCTGTTGCTAACCAGTTTGGTTAGCTTGTTTGCACTGGTGGCCTCGGCGCGTCTCGAGATCGGTGGCCGCGCCTATTGCGCGCTAATTTTGGTGCTTGAAGGCATGCTCTTCGGGGTATTCACCGCGCGCCATTTCATCCCTTGGTTCCTGTGCTGGGAAATGACGCTCATTCCTTCCTATCTGCTTATCCGGTTGTGGGGCGGACCCGGAGCACCACGAGCCGCACTCCGGTTTTTCATCATGACGCTGGGCGGCAGCGTGTTCATGTTGTTGGGTTTTTTGGCACTGCAACTCGCGGCCGGTACCATGGATTTCAACAGCCTAGCGACGCTTGCCGCCAACCACGAATTGATGCCTAAATTGGCTGCCACCTTCGTCGGCACAGGCTACAGCGGGCAATTCCTGCTAGGTGTGGTGGCGGTGTGCGTGTTTCTCGGGCTGGCTGTGAAGTTGCCGGTGTTTCCGTTCCACGCGTGGTTGCCGGCGGCTTATGCCGAAGCGCCCACCCCGGTAACGATGCTTCTAACCGGTTTGCTATCAAAGATGGGAGTGTACGGCCTGCTGCGGATCTTGCTGCCGATTTTCCCCGAGGTTCTGCCGGGGCTCGCACCATGCCTGATGGTGTTGGCGGTGCTGACGGTTTTGTTAGGCGCGGTGGCGGCGTTGGCCCAGCGCGATTTAAAACGCATTTTGGCCTACTCGTCGGTGAATCACCTCGGGTATTGTGCGATGGCAGTGGTGGCTGCGGCGGCGCTGCAGACGGACCGCAGCGCTCATGCGGCGGCCATTTCCGGCACGATTTTGCAGGCGTTCAACCACGGAATCATTGCCAGCACGATCTTTTTCTGCATCGGGCTGATGGAGCAACGCAGCCGTGGCGCTCGCACGCTAACAGACTTTGGCGGGCTTCGGGCTCGGGTGCCGCTGCTGTGCTCACTGATGGGTCTGGCGGTGTTCGCCTCGCTCGGCTTGCCGGGCCTCAGCGGTTTTGTTGGAGAGTTTCTGATTTTCAACGGGGTGTTTGCGCTGGTGCCCTGGGCGGCGGCGCTGGCGGTCATCGGGCTGTTGCTCACGGCGGTGTTTTTCCTGCGGATGGTGCGGCTGGTATTTCATGGCCCGCTCAACCCGGCCTGCGCCCAGTGGCCTGATCTATCCACCAGCGAGCGCTGGATCCTGGCTCCCGCCATCGCCCTGATCATCATTCCGGGGCTGTGGCCCCAAGCCCTGCTCCAATGCATCAACGCCGACACCGTGCGGCTCCTCGATCTCCTCCGCATCCTGCCATGACTCCCGCCTGGACCCTTATTTCCGCGTTTGCCGGGGCCTTGTTAGTGCTCCTTCTGCCCGCCCGCTCCGCCGGCATGGCACGCGTCGTCGCCTTGCTAGCATCCGCCACCGGCGCACTGGCCGCCGCCGCCGCCTGCCTGGCAAAATTGCAACATCCGGATGCCCCGGCCTGGTCATTTGACCGGCCGTGGATTCCCCATCTTGGGATTCAATTTCATTTGGCGGCCAATGGCCTGAGTCTGTCATTGTTGCTGCTAACCGGGTTGGTGGCCATTGCCGGCGTGTTGTTCTCATGGAATGTGACCCAGCGACCACGGGCGTTCTTCGCGTTTTTCATGACCATCATCGGTGGCGTGTACGGGGTGTTCTTGAGCCGCGACGCATTTCTGTTATTTGTGTTTTATGAAATTGTGATTTTGCCCAAGTACATGCTCATCGCCATCTGGGGTTCGACCAACCGCGAGTATGGCGCGATGAAGCTAACCATGTATTCAATCGGCTCCAGCGCGCTGATTCTCATCGGACTGGTGGTTGCCTATGCGGCGGCCGGCGGCACCAGCTTCGACCTCGACTTTCTGGCCAGCTACAAATATGCACCGTCGCTGCAATGCTGGGCATTCCCGGTCTTGTTTCTTGGCTTCGGGGTGCTGGCAGGCATGTGGCCGTTTCACACATGGGCCCCCACTGGTCACGTGGCGGCACCCACCGCAGCTTCCATGTTACTGGCCGGGGTGGTGATGAAACTCGGCGCTTACGGTGCGCTGTGCGTGGCGATGCCGTTGTTTCCGCAAGGCTTCTTCGAATGGCGGCTGGTCATTGCCGGGCTGGCGGTCGTCGGCATCATTTATGGTGCTCTAACCGCCTTGACGCAGAGGGACCTGAAATTTGTCATTGGTTACTCGAGCGTGAGCCACATGGGGTTTATTTTGCTAGGTTTAGCGACTGCTACCCACTGGGGTTTGCGTGGTGGGATGTTGCAAATGATATCTCACGGGATTGTCGCGGGGCTGTTGTTCGGCATCGCGGGCAGGGTTGTGTATGAACGGACCCACACCCGGGACCTAACCGCGCTGGGGGCTTTCGACCTGTGGCGCACATTGCCGGGGGCGGCTTTTGCCTTCACGCTGGCCACAGCGGCCTCGATGGGCTTGCCGGGCTTCAGTGGTTTTGTGGCGGAAATTTCGGTGGGCATTGGTGTCTGGGAATCAGACCCCTGGCTGATTGTGCCAGTGGCTGTGGGCATCATTGTCACCGGGGCGTTCTCGCTGCGGGCCATGCACCGGGCGTTTTTCCCGGTTAGGGATGCCACCGCAGCTGCCGCTCCCATGTTGCCGCCGCTGACGTGGCCGGAAATTTCCGCCATCGCGTTGTTGATCAGTGTGTCACTGGCCATCGGTGTCTATCCGCTGCCGTGGGTGACGCTCATCGACGACGGTCTCAATTCGCCTTTGTTCCACTCGATCCTAGCCCTGCCGTGAACTACTACGCACTTTTTCTTCAACTATTGCCAGAGGCCGTGCTGGTGATCACGGCGTTGGTGCTGCTCGGGGTGGCCGTGACCATCGAGGCGAAAACCCGCCGGCCCATTGCCATGGAGTGGGCCATTGCCATTTCATGCGTGGGCATCGTGGGTGCCTGTGCGGCGCTCAACTTTGGCCCGGCTCATGCCGAATCCGCAAGCACACTGCTGGTGGTGGACCCGCTGGCGCGAGTGTTCAAGGCGGTGGTGTTAGGACTTGGTCTGTTAGCGGTGCTGTTGCCGCCGGCACAGCGCGAAATCAGCCAGCCGGGAGAATTTCATGCACTGATGTTGTTTGCGATCACCGGCTTGCTGCTAACCGTTGGCACCGATCACCTGCTGTTCTTGTTTGTAGCGCTGGAACTGGCGAGCCTCTCAATGTACCTGCTAGCCGGATTTTCGCGCAGCGCCAAGGCGGCGGAGGCATCATTGAAATACTTCCTGTTCGGCGGAGTGTCCGCAGCGTTCTTCCTGTTCGGCCTCAGCCTCATCTATGGGTTTTGCCATGCCCTCACCGTGCCGGCCATCGCCGCCGCGCTCACCGCAGGTCCACTGCCGCCATTCGCTGCGGTCGGGCTGCTGATGGTCATCGTGGGTTTGGGCTTCAAGCTGGCGGCCGCGCCATTCCACTACTGGGCACCCGACGTCTATCAAGGCGCACCGGCCACCAGCGTGGCCCTGATCGCTGCGGCATCCAAGGCGGTCGGTGCAGTGGTGCTGGTGCGCTTGTTGTTGTTGGGCTTCCGCGAGTGTGCTGGTTCGGCGGTTTGGGGGTTGATGCACCCCGGTTGGGCGCTGTGGCTGGCGGTGCTGGCGGCCGTGTCGATGATTCTCGGCAATGTTTTGGCGCTCGCCCAAACCAGTGTGCGGCGATTGCTCGCCTACTCAGCGGTGGCTAACACCGGCTACTTGCTCGTCGCACTTTCCGCCAATGGTGAGTATGCCGCCGGGGCCGCACTGTTCTATGTGGTCGTCTATGGCCTGGCAACGTTTGGCGCTTTGGCCGTCACCGCAGCAGTCGAGCAAGAGCGCGGCGACGACTCACTGGGTGCCTTTGCGGGATTGGTTCACCGCTCACCGCTCCAAGCTTTGGCGCTGCTGGTTTTTCTAACATCGCTGGCAGGGGTGCCGCCATTGGCGGGCTTTGCGGGCAAGTTCATGATGTTTGGCGCGGCGATGGCCGAGTCCACCACCCCTCAGGGAACGCCAGGCCTCACCTGGTTGGTGGGACTGGCGGCGGTGATGAGTGCCATTTCGCTCTATTACTATCTGATGCTGCTGAAACAAGCATTTGTCAGAGAGGATGCGGATGCAACCCCGGTGGAGCTCAGCACGTCGCACCGGCTGGCGCTCTTGATTCCGGCAGTTCTGTTGGTCGCTCTGGGCTTGTTCCCGGCGCTGTTGCTCAGCCCGCTAACCCGGGCTCTGCAGCTGACGTTTCTGTGATGAGGTGGGGGGCGACGCAAGTCACAGAACTGCGTCAATCAACCCTAAGCCCCTGTGAAAGCGCCCCTTGACACGTAGTTCAACTCCGTGTATTGAGCTTCATGCGTTTGAACGAAGGGCAATCGTTTATGGATCTATACTTTGAGCCAGGCACTGTCGAAATTGCGTCTGGCAAGGTGCAGCACGGTTTTTTTGACGGCAGAGGCGAGGATGTTAAAAACGCAGGTCAAGTTTCGACTCCCGTTGAAATCGCTGACGCTATGGCTGCATGGGTAATGTTCCCAAAACCACAGGAAGTTCTGGATCCTGCCGCTGGATTTGGCCACCTGCTGCATGCGTGCCGCCGTGTGAGCCCGTCTATTAAGGCTGTAGGGATTGAGAACGATTCTGAGGTCTTTTGGACGGCATTGACCACAGCTCCGAGGGGGACAAAATTAATTTTGGGTGATTATTTGAGAAACAGTCCCGGGGTTTTTCGAGGAATTATTGCAAACCCACCTTATGTAAAATCCCAGCGAATGGCCTTGAGTGAAGCAGAATGGAAGTATTTCGATGAGTTGTTCGGAACCATACTTGGACGACAAGCGAATCTGTATGGACTGTTCCTGTTGAAAATTTGGGATGACTTGGCCCCTTAGGAACGCGCTGCTGTTATCGTACCTGCGGAATTCCTCAATGCAAATTTTGGCAGGGTCATCAAGGAGCGTCTTCAAACCATGAAGCCTCGGGGCCTTGCCGTTTTCGCTTCGGATGTGAATTTGTTCGAAAATACCCTGACCACGAGTGTCGTTCTGTTTCTTGAAAAAAATCCGCTTGGTGCTTCGGCGTTTCGGGGTCGGTGCGTTAGAAGCGCCATGGATTTGGTCGATTTTGTGTCTAGCATGGAGAAGGGGGCGGCTGTGCAACCGGATGAACTCGATTTGGCTTCATTTGACCCCGATGATAAGTGGCTCAACCGCCTCTTTGCGTGCAGTCCACGGATTGCATCACTTGGAGCCATCCTTTTCAAATGTAAAGAGAACCTTAGCCTCGACCTTGAGAACGTTTGCGATCCGCTCAATTCCAGCAACTGTGGGTGAGTTTATGCCTCGTTCGACCAAGCTGATGAACTCAACTGAGTAACCAGCAGCCTCGGCGAACTGCTCTTGGGTGAATCCAGAGCGCTTTCGGAGTGTCGCAATTCTGCGTCCTAGCAATTGAGCAAGCACGACGTCTATCTACTGGTTTCTTGACGCTCTGACAACGGAGTTGAACTACGTATCAATGATTGTAACAAACGGGTGCAGCCTTTTGAGTTCAACAGGTTACTCTCCCGGGGACGCTCTAGCCGTCACGACAGCAGTCGAGCGCGAGCACGGCGACGACTCACTGGGTGCCTTTGCGGGTCTGGTCCACCGCTCGCCACTGCAAGCTCAGAACTCAGTGTTCGACCTCAAAAGCGCCACGGGGTCGAGCAAGCTCAAATGTTACCATGCGAGGACTGACCCCATCG
>CAIQXC010000639.1 GCA_903875675.1 Akkermansiaceae bacterium | reverse complement strand
CCACCGGCACCACGCGGCCGCTCGCCGGATCCACCTCGGTGAACCCGTGAATCCCGTGCTGCCAGGCCCGTTTGCCCGTGGCGATCGATGACCACAGCATGGGCGAGAGTTGGGGCTCCATGGTGGCGAGGTTGCCGGACACCCCGCCTTCCACCAGCCAGGCCATGCCCGGCATTTCCCCTGCGTCGAGCAGGGGGTTGATGAGCTTCCAGTCCGCCGAATCCCATCCGACGAGAATCAGTCGTTTTCTAGCCAAGGGACTCAGGAGGCGACGGCCACGGAGGCCTGGTTGTCCCTGCGCCGACGGCGGGCCGCCAGCACCGTCGTCCCGCCCATGGCGAGCAGCATCATGGATGAGGGCTCGGGAACTACGCTCCCTGCCGAGATGGCCTCGTTGGGCGTATTGTTGTACGCAAAGTTGTTAAGAACGAGGGTATTGGCCACATCGTTGTAAGTGATGTTCGCCCAGCCGTAATACGTGTCGGCAGGGGCCGTGTTGTAGCTAAATTTGAAAGGGATGTTTCCCGTGGTCCCGTCTTGCCCGGTCGCCCACGGGCTTTGCGCCGTCGTCCAACCCGACTTGTCCATGTAAGCCCACGTGTTGCCAAACCAAGCTGTGCTCGCGTCGATCGTCGCACCTACATCGAGCTTGGCGAGAACGTTGCTGCCCGAAGCATTCACGCCGATGAAGGTGTTGATTGTGGAAACATTCCTAGTGGTGTAAACGTAGTTGGTGTCGGCGTTGGCGATATTGAAACGGTCGGCACCAACGCCGCCGGTGTCGGCCGTCATGGTGATGGGATTCCAATACAAGGTCTGCCCCACGGTCGCGGTCACCGCAGCTCCGTTGTAATAAACGACCGCGCCATTGGCGCCCAGCAAGGAGGCCGCGCCAGCGCCTGCGGTGATGGATAGGTAGGAGCCAAGCGGGGTGGCATGGGGCCCATTGCGGGCGGTTTTCGTGGTGGTGGACTTGTCTTTCATTTGTTTTTTGATTCCATTTGTTTGCTTTGAGTTGCCAATGGCGGTGAGGAAGGCCCCCTGGCCAACGCGGATTATTCAAATCCTGCGAAAGTTGTCTATAGGCAGGACTGCCTATACCGGCGGCGGCCTGGAACCCCCCTCAAGGAGTGCGGGCGTCCCGCCCACATTGCCCATGAGCTGCCAATGCAATGCGCAATGCCTCATTTCATTGACTTCTCATGGGCCTTGGCAACCGGAGTCCGCCACTCCTTGAGGGGGCGCAGATGATGGCCAAAGCTGGCGCTGGACACCGCGGGCAAAGCTGCTACCTTGCGCCTGTGAGAATCGAAGACTGGCCCGATGAATGGCAGGAATGGGTGGCGCTCACCCCGATGGAGCGCTTCCGGGAAAGTGAGAAAATTTTTGCGCAATACATAGCCCTAGGAGGTTCCCTTGATCCAGACCCCGATCCGACAAGTCCTTTTGACAATCCAAGCGAGTGGAACTCGAACGCTGCTCATGGGCGGGCAGGCCTGCGTGTTTTACGGCGCGGCGCAAGTTAGCAAGGACGTGGATTTTCTGATTTTGGCCGAGGAAGCCAATTTCAAAAAACTCCACGCCGCTCTTGATACCCTTGCCGCCACCCGGATCGCAGTGCCGGCTTTTGATCCCGACGTGTTGGCACGCGGACATGCGGTGCATTTCCGCTGTTCGGCACCCGGTGTTGGAGGATTGCGCATTGATATCATGAGTCGCCTCAGGGATCTCGCCTGTTTTGATGAACTGTGGATGCGCCGGACGGTCATCGGCGATGCCGATGGTAACGAATTTCACCTCCTCAGCGTGCCCGATCTGGTGCAAGCCAAGAAAACGCAGCGTGCTAAGGATTGGCCGGTCATTGAGGCGCTCGTGTCTATCCATTTTCGCGAGAACGCGGCAACACCCCAGGCGCAATGGGTGGACTTTTGGCTGAGCGAGGCACGCTCGCCTGAACTTCTAGTCGATCTCACCGCCCGCTTTCCCGCGCAGACCGCCGGAGTGCTCGTCTCCCGCCCGCTGCTCGCCCTCGCACTTGCCGGCAATTTGCCAGATCTGCGGGCCGCTCTGGACGCCGAAGTCCGCGCCGAACAGGACAAGGACCGCCTCTACTGGGAACCTCTCAAGCGCGAAATGGATGCCTTCCGCCGTGCCGAGCGCGAGGAGGAGGCACGTCACGGGGCAGGGAATTAACATGCTCGAACTGATGGCTGTTTTGATGTCGGACCTCAGAGCTTCCAGTCCGCCGAGTCCCACCCGACGAGAGCGTCGGAAACTTCCATGCCGCGGGTGGCTTGGGTTGCCTGTATGAGGTGTGCAAATGAGTGACAAACTCGTAAACAGGAGTGATTTTAGCAGCATCAGTCCTTTGCAAAGGCCGCGAAGCATCACAAATTTCCATCACAATGAAAACTGGCGAACCCTGATAAATGCCGTGTTGCGCCTCTCCCGCGTGCTCTCCGGGCAAATCACCGCCAAGGGCGGCCATCGCACGCTCGACATCTTCCACGTGGCCACCGCCGTCCACCTCGGCGCACGCCGGTTTCTAACATTTGATGCGCGTCAACAAGCGCTAGCCCGTCACGCCGGTTTAGACCTACTGAGGCACGCGAACTTTGACCCGCAACAAGAGGGCAGAGAAATAGTCCAATAGCAGGTAAACGGCACATGGTGATAGATAATAAGCATTTTGTGATGAAAGTCTGGAATTTATCAGGGTGATCAAAAATAGGCAATCCTGCCTATATACGGCATCCGAGGCACGGCCCAGAGTCGCGTTTGCCACCGGACGAAGCTGCATGAACGCACGCCCCCCCGGAATTGGCACCCAAACAAATAAACAACAACAGAATGAAGAAGACATCGACTCCCACCTGCCGGGCGCTTGCCGCCACCTCCAAGTTCCGATTTGCCGGACTAGGAATCCTCCTCGCCCTAGCGGTCAACGCGGAGGCGGCGACCAGCCTGAATCTGGATCTTAGTTTTGATCAAGCTTCCATCCCCGGGAGCGTGGGCGGCAGTGGCATTCCGGGAACGGCTACAGGCACATTCACGCTGACCGGAGGCTTCGTTGCCACATCCACGGGTGATGTTTATGGTGGTGGATATCTTTTCGGAGTCAGTTGGAGCCATCTCCTCTCATGCCCGCTTCCTGATAACACCTACCTTGAGTTCTCCATGGTTCCGGCATCCGGCACGGTTACCTATAATGGAGTCGCCTACGCCCCGACCTCGATCGGGACCACTATTATGCTGGACCCTGGAATGGGCAACTATTTTGCTTTCCAGGTCAATGGAAACGTTGCCGTCCCGACTGGCAAACTAGCAGCCCTTTCCTTGGCTGGAACATTCACGGTGAATAACTGGTCTCCTGAGATGGGTGCCGACCTGGTGAGAGGAAGCTTTGATAATTATGGTAGCGGCGGTACATTTGGAGTCACGTCCAACATCACCGCCGTCCCTGAACCCGCCAGCGCGCTCTGCCTCGGCTCCATGCTCGCCTCCGCCTTGTTCCTGCGCACCCGCCGCCGCATGCATGTGGCCTGAGTCCCAAGGCGTGCTGACCTTGTGTGGCTGGAGACAGCGCGCAGGGAAAGAGAAGCCGAGGAACCTGAGAGACCCGGCGGATGGGGGCAAAGTTGGCGTGGACCATCGCCCCCATCGTCGGGAGTCAGAGGGAATTGTAGTAGCGGGGAAGCAGGGTAACTCCTGTGGAGCGAAGGGTTCCTGCTGCAAGAGCGAAACGATTGGCCCCATACATTCCCGCTTGCCTGAGGCGATTACGGGAGAAAATGTGTATTTGACTGATCGAATCAGAGTCGGCAACGATGAACGCTTGCAGGAAAGCCGGATGCGGAAAATCCGCACGTCCGGTTTGACGATGGGGGAGCAGCGGGAGTGGCGAAAGCCGCCCGCTGCTCTCTACTCTACCGTCTTTGCGCGAGATAACTCTTGATTGGAGTGAATAAATCGGCGGCAGGATCGCGGGTTGTCGTAGGTGACAGGCTTGAAGATTGCCTCGCGCAAAGGCGCAAAGACGCAAAGGAAGATGAGAATTTTTCTGGCTTCATTTTTATGGCCGAAAAAATGCACAAGAGATCGCAAAGGGAGAGAGAAGAGGATTTTGAATTTTGGATTTTGAATTGAAGAGGAAGAGGTTTGAACCGCTGATAAGACGGATGAAGAGGAAATGTTGGATTTTGGATTTTGAATTTTGGATTGAAGAAAAGATTGCCTCGCGCAAAGGCGCAAAGACGCAAAGGAGGTTTCCCTCGATTCATACTCATCTTCCTTTGCGGATTTTTGCGCCTCCTTGCGGCTAAGAAATTCTGGAATGTATGCCCGAAAAATGGCACAAGAGATCGCAAAGGAAGAAGAAAGAGGAGGATTTTGGATTGGAGGTAAAGAGATTGATTGATGATTGATGATTGATGATTGATGATTGATGATTGATGATTGATGATTGATGATTGATGATTGATGAATTCCGATTGATGATTGATGATTGATGAATTCCGATTGTTGATGTGCGCTTGAATGGTGAAGTGCTCACTTCAAGCTCACTTTTTTGGAAATCCTACTGGGGGAGAAGTCCTCAACCATCGGGGTTAGTGAGCTAGTTGAGTGGCTTCTGGCGTCTTGCCATCCGCTCCTTGTTCGCCATCTTCGATCCGCCGAAACCCATAGCCAGGCTCACGCCCACATGCATCACGGCAACGATCAGAATGGAATCAACCTCGATCGTGTAGAGCAGCGGCGCGTAAGGGAACACTTTGGTCAGACAACGGAGTACGTCTGCCTCGAAGACGCGCCAACCCTCCGGCGTCTGAATAATCTGCCGAATGATAGCCTCGACGCACCCAATGAACCCTAGCACAAGTCCGCGTTGGCCCCCCCATAATAGCGTGCTGCATCCTCATACTCCTCGAGTGGTCATAGAAGACCTGGACGCGCTCGTCTTTGAGGAGTCGTGCAAGCTTTTTCGCATACTCACGATCCTCTCCTGCAAAAGAGAGCCCAAAATCATACTTGTACAAAGTGAACCTCCTAGGCATAACAGTTTTATTGAACGGACGGTGGGTTAACTGGGATACACGACCGGTGGGTTAACTGGATACACGACCGGTCGTGTAACAGGGGGCAAAACCTACGCGGATGGGCACTTCGCTGCGATTTTCCGTTCATCGGGAACGATTTAGGGCCGCCGAGGAGGGGCTGACAAGGAAGAAAAGCTGCAAGCTGAAAACTGAAAGCAGAAAGGTGAAAGAATGAAGAGCGTTCCCCTCATCTCTGGTTTTCTACTTAGCCTGAGGCCATGCAGAGGTTTGGGTCTGGGTCGTCGTCGTGGAAATCGGGGTCCATGAGGAGGGAGAGGAGAGCGGTGAGGGAGTAGAGGGCGGCATAAGCGAGGTCCTTCTTG
>CAIQXC010000638.1 GCA_903875675.1 Akkermansiaceae bacterium | reverse complement strand
GCCTGGACGACCAACTGAAAATGATTGAGCACCATGTCCAACCCCTTGAGTGCACCCGCATCGGGCTTTTCCCACGCCATCACCGCTGCAATCGCCGCCTGCTTGGCTCCGAGACGCTGCAGGTTCTGCAACACCACCGCCAAATCCACCGGCGAGGGCGGCGAGGATTGAAATACCCCGCCCACATCGTCACCAATCGACACCATCACCGGTGCCTTGCCCGCATCGGCCCGCCTGTCCGACAAAATCGTCCGCAATTCCCACATGCCATCGCCCCCGCCCGTTAAAAAAAATGGGGGTTTGGCAAAGTCAGCCAGCACCGCACAAAAGGCCGCGTGTTCAAGTTCCGAGGCAGCCACCAGCCACCAACACGACAGCCCGGCGGCGGCGGCCAGACCCGCCACCAATCCACGGCGATAGAAACTTCCGGCCACAACGGGAATTAGTGGATAGCCGCAAAGACGGGTGCCAGCGCCGCTTCCAGGGGGGTGGCGTTCGTGACTTCCTGGAGCAATTTGGCGGCGGTGGCGATGTGCGGCCGATACCACTCCTGCTCCCGGTGATGGACTAATTTGCCGTAAGCACCGAGCGCCTGCATCAAGCGCTGGGCGGCACATTCATGAAACAAGTGTGGCTCGGGTTGCTCGTCCGAGATGTCCTCCCACAAGTCTAGCAATTCCGACCGCTCTGCCGGGCTGTGGTCCAGATAGGGATCGAATACCAGCGAAGCAATGTCGTATTCCTGCCGCCCGCGACGCAGGCCTTGGAAGTCAATGAGCCAAACCTGCCCGTCTTTAACGAGCAGATTCTGGGATTGGAAATCGCGGTGGACCAGATGGCGGGCCACCTTGCCCAAGCGCTCGGCCAGACTGCCAAAGGCTGGATTTCGACGCAGCGCACCGGCATCCAACCCAAGATGGCCTTCCACCAAGTACTCGAAAAAGTACTCCTGCTCCCAACGGTAAAGTGCCGCATCAAATGGCGGCATCAATACAAAATCCTTCTCCGGCTTGGCATAAAACAGGCGGTCAACCTGTTCGAGTGCGGAACGGTAGAGCGGCAAGCGCTCGGCAAACGGCTGGTTTTTGAGCGAGAGCAGGTCCACGTCACCCAAATCCTCGACGAGCACCACGTGGCGTTTGAGGCTCTCAAACAGGATGCCCGGCACTCGCAACCGGCATTTCTTGAGAAAATGCCCGACCGGTATGAACTGCTCGTTATCCTCGCGCTCATCGGTCCAGTGAATGCCGATGAAAGGTTGCTGCCCTTTCGTCTTCACTCGCAAGATCGTCCGCCCCGAAGCGCCGCGTTTGATCGGCTCCAGGGTGATGGAAACGGTAGGATCCACGCCAAGAAATTGGCGGGCCGTCGAAAGGATCGCGTCGGTCGGCATGGGCGCGCGAAAATTGCCACGCCCCGCCGCCTCCGCCAAGACAATTCCGAGCGTCCCTCCAATTCCTCCTCAGCCCGGCCAGCCAGCCAGCACATGCCCGTCATTTCCCAGTTGCCGGTGGCTCCGCCAAGCACCAACCTGCTCACCCGCCAGCCTCACACGCCAATTCATGCGCATCTCGAGAATGACTCATCACGAAACCTCCACTTGGGCACGGGTTGCCATTCAAATCGTCGAATAATGAATAAATCCAGCACTCCCACGTCCAAACCGCCGATAGGATCGGCCGGGCCGGTCGCCTTGGAGGCTTCGCGGCTTGATCCAGACGATGATGCCCGGCTCGTCGCCCTTGCCCAGGGGGGGGACATGCGCTCCTATGACGCCTTGGTCACCCGTCACCGGGGAAGGATTTACGCCATGATTCACAACATGATCCATCACGAAGCCGACGCATGGGACCTCGCCCAAGAGGTCTTCATCAAGGCATGGCTGGGCCTGCCTCAGTACGGGGCAAAGGCACGCTTTTCCACTTGGCTCTACCGCATCACCCACAACGTCGTCTATGATTGGTCGCGCAAACGCAAACTCGACAGCGCCGGTGAATTCAATGATGAGATGTTCGACCAACACCGCATTGATCCGGCGGCGCTCACCGCGCCGGGCGTCGCAGAGGCACCGGACGAGGCGATGGCCCGGGCTGAATTGCGGGTGAAACTTGCGGTGGCGTTGGCGAAGTTGTCGCCTGAGCATCGCGAAGTGGTGTTGCTCAAGGACGTGCAGGGTCTGGCCTACAAGGAAATAGCCGAAGTGATGGCCAGTTCGATCGGCACTGTGATGAGCCGACTGTTTTACGCCCGCCAAAAACTCCAATCCATGCTCCAAGATGAATACCATGCCCCATGAAACCTATCTCGCCCGTTGGCTGGACGATGACTTGGACGGCACCGAATTGAACGCCTTCGAGGTCTCCTTTCACCCCGGCTCCCCCTTGCTGGCCCAGCGCCAAGCCCGGCGTGAGTGGCGCTCCACCCTCGCTGCGGCCATCCCCGCCGCCGTCGAGCTTCCTTATCCCGAGTTTTTTAACCACCGGCTCGCAAAGACCATCCGCGAGTTTCAGGACAGCCCACCTCCCGCCCATCAGCCCAGCCCACTGCCTGCCCCGGGGTTTTGGCGTGTTTGGTGGATGCCAGTCACAGCCCTCGCCGGGATGGTGCTGGCATTTTGGGCGGGAACCCAGACAGCGAGCGTCACTCGGGGGCTCCCTCTTGCCAATCCACCTCCGCCAGCAGTGGCCTTACACCGCCCCACCGTTTACATCCCCGAACACGGCGTCGATGCCGAGTGGTTCACCAGCGCCGACGCCGACGCCGCCGTCATCGTCCTGGAGGGCGTCGAGCCCATCCCAGATAGCCTCGATTTCTCCGAGTCCGTCGGCGAAATCACCACCGACAATCTCACCGCCGCATCGAAAAATTCCGAACCTTTGGAGGTAACCCAATGACCCGCCGGGCAGGCTTGGCCGTGCTAGCAGCCGCCCTGTGCGGGCTGCCTGCTCACCTTGCCAGCGCCCCGGAAGACCCCGGCAAAACTATCGTCGGCGAAGTCACCGTGACGGTCTATTATGCGAGCGATGGTGATGCGGCGGCCGCCGGTGCAAAGGCGACGGCGGTGGCCAAGGCGATGGAAAAGCGTCTCCGCAATACCGAAAAACTCCGCTTCAAACAATACCGCCTGTTGGGGGACGATACCCAGCCGCTGTTCCGTAGCTACGAAAATTGGGCCCGCCCGCTCAAACCATCCGAGGAAGTCCTCGTCAAGTTCGAGGCCCGCAACCACCCAACCCCTCAGGCCACTCATATCGACCTCGAATTGTGGCTCAGTCATAAGAAAATTTTGAAAACCGACGTGGTGCTGGGCGGGGACCACCCATTGTTCGTGTTGGGGCCGGAGTGGCGTGGTGGCCGGCTCATTATCGCAGTTTCTCTTGCTGGCGAGAAAAATGTGCGCTAGCCTCGCGCCATGCGCACCACGATTTATTGCTGGCTGGTTATGACGGGGTTCCTTCACGCGGCGGCTCTCACATTCGAAAAGGAATTGTTGGAAATCCACGCCCCGGCTGATGCCACAGCCATCGTCGCGGATTTCAACTTTGAAAATAAGACCGACCAACCGGTGACGATCGCCAAGGTTGATAAAACCTGCTCATGCATCAGCGTTCTCGTCGCCGCTGGCAAGCTGGTCTATGGGCCGGGCGAAAAAGGCCAGATCCGCGCCACCTTCGACATGGGCAATTTCTCCGGTGTGGTCAACAAGACCGTGGTGTTGTATCTTGATAAAGACGTCGAGGGCCAACCATCGGTGACCCTCACCGTGGAGGTCCACATCCCGGTGCTCGTCGAGCTCAAGGAGAAAACCCTCAAGTGGCTCGTCGATGCCGCGCCGGATACCCAGACCATCGACGTCACCATGGATTATACCAAACCCATCAAAATCACATCTCACAGTTGTACCTCGGAAAACTTCAAAATTGAAGTCAAAACCCTTGAGGAAGGCAAGCATTACCAGTTGCGGATCACCCCGCACGACACCAAGGAACCCGGCCTGGCAATCATCCGCCTCGAGACGGATTGCGATATTAAACGCCACCAAATCCTCCAGGCGTTTGCCGTGATCCGCCGCGAACTCCCACCGGTGCCATGAATCTCGTGGCTCAAACTGCCATCGTTCTAAGCATCGCGCTGGCCGCCGCCGGCACCACCTATCTAATCCAAGGCCCGCCCGTTCGAGCCGTCCACTGCGACGCCGCAAAAATTAAACCCGACGAGGTGTGCCTGGAGCGGGTGATGAGCGAATGGCAGGGGCGGGTGCTGTGGGTGGACGCCCGTTTGCGCGGCGACTGGCAGCGCGACGGCATGGCCGGAGCCGTCTTGTGGAACCTAGATACCGCTGAAAACATGCAGACTTTTGAGGCGGAGGTCGCTGCACTCATGCTCGATGGGCAGCGGGTCGTCGTCTATTGCGATAATGAGGATTGCGGAACCAGTCGGCAAGTGGCCGGGCGCATCAAGGCCTTGCAGTTGGGCAACGAGGTGTTCGTGCTCTATGGCGGTTGGCGGGCCCTGAACGCCGCCCAACTCACCAAAAATCTCAAGCCTAAGTGAGCCTGCTCCCCGTCCGGCCCGGTTCCCCGGTTCTCACTGCGGCGGCTTAACCGCAGAACTCAGGGTTCGACCTCAAAAGCACCACAGGGTCGAGCAAACTCAAATGTTACCATGCGAGGACTGACCCCTTCGGCCGATGGGGTCAGTCCTCCTGAGTAAGTCGCGTAATCCGTTGATTATCAATGCCTGAAATTTGAGGCTTTTCACCATTTTTTTCAGATGAGTCATGCGGCGACTTACTCTCCAACTCTATCCGCCCACCCGGCGGTTGCTGCTCGCATTTCAACATTTGTTTGAGGCATGGCGCTTCCGCCCACAGCCGACAGTTAGGGAATCCGACTGGCTCGCTCCGTTGTCGAAAGCGAGGTCGAACCCTGAGTTCCAATGCATTCGCTCAGAGGTGGGGTAGCAGCGTGGCATGCCTTGGCACTCCATTCAATGATGAATCAAGGGTGAGTCGGCGCGCCATTTCCTCAACGGCCCTTCCTAACAAATCCACATCGCCACGGGCATCGTGTCGGCGCATGTCGGTGTCCCGCAAGCCCAGGCGTGACTTCACGTGGTCGAGGGAATGCCCGGTGCCACGGGTGCTGCCAAAAAGCATCTTTGAGATGTGAATCGAGTCGATGCACTGCGCCTCGCGGGTCGGCAGGTGGTGGCGCAGGCAGGTGGCGGATAGGAATTTGCCGTCGAAGCGCTTGCCGTTGTGAGCAATGAGAGTGGAGTCGCCTGCCCATTTGGCAAAGCCGCAGAGGACGTCCTCCGGCCTCGGAGCATCCCGCACATCGTCGTTGCTGATGCCTGTGTAACTGGTAATGAATGACGAGATGCGCTGGCGCGGCCGGGCAAAGCTAAAGAAGGATTCTGCCGGGCACAGGCAGCCCGCCCTCATCCTGACCGCAGCAATTTGGATGAATTCGTCGGATTCCGGATAGAGGCCGGTTGTCTCGAGGTCGTAGATCACAAAGGCGTCTCCGGCGTGGAAGCAGTCGGTCCAAATGAATGAGTGGCTGCAAGTGGGGCACGAGAACCGGCGTCCCATCAGGGACTTGGGGCCGCTCAGATGCTGACAGCAGGACGGATTGGGGCAGGAGATTTTCATGACGGGTCAACATCCGGGCCGCAGCGCCGTGAGGCGGTCCTTGCGAGGAGCCTATAGTTCCAGCCCACAACGGGCAACAAATAGTTTGGGTGTCGAAATTGTTGCAATCGGGCGGTTGCCATCGCGCGACAGGATCCTAGTTTGGTCCACGAAGTTGGTTGTCGGCATCACCCTATTGAAGCCATCTCTCACCGATTTTGATTCCCGCCATTCAATCAACCAGCAACCTCCTGCCAATGGCTTTGCCCGTTATAGAAATCCTGATTCTCAGTTCTGAACGAGCGCCGCCGAGTCCTCGATGCTCATGACCCTAATCCTTTGAAAAAACTGCCCGAAACATTCCGTTACCCCTTTTTTGAAAAGTATCCCTATGAAAACTCATCAAATATATCCTAGCCAAATATCCCGCCCCCGACGCTTGAAAACGAGACTCGTTGGTGCATTGTTAGCCTCGCTGGCTTTGGCCTCGCCACGGCTTGCCGCCGCAACCACATCAAGTGCTACTTTCACCACGGCGACCAATTGGAGCTCCTTGGCTTGGAGCCCCGGGGTGCCGGGTTCCACGGCTGGCGATATCGCTCAGTTGTCTGGTGGCGGCTCCGTCAATGTGACACTGACCGCCCCACAGACACTCGGTCGCTTGCGGCTGATCACCACTGCCGGCTTCAATATCTCGTTTTTAGGCAGCTCCATCACATTTGATAACACATTCGACGCCACTAACAATCCCTCAGGCACCGGTCTGGCTTCGCTCCTCATGACCCGCAATGCGGCGGACTCTCTCTCCCTTCAGCTCAACAGTGACTTGGTCCTCAACTCGGACCTGGTGACAACCTGGGGCCGCGTGCAAAACCGCGTGCAGAAACTCGGCGGTGTCATCAGCGGCACCGGCCGCCTCGCGGTCAATTACGCCATCGTCCCACCCGAAGGCCCGGACACCGCAACGCCTGTCACTCTGAATGGCAGTGGGCATATTTTCAACCTCGGCAGCAGTGGCGGTTTGGTGAACACCTATTCCGGGGGCACCGACCTGAGGGCCGCCAACAGTGCCTGGGCCTCGGCGATGTTCCGGTGTTTCAAGACCGATGCCCTCGGAACCGGCACCAGCGCCGGCCGCCTCTATATGCATCAGGCGGCATTGGACCTGAGCACCTTCAACCAGACCGTCGGCGGATTGTCCGGTGGTACGAACAGCTCAAAAATCGGCACCGTCAGTGCAACCGCCGGCACCAGCACTCTCACCGTTGATTTCGACAACTCCAAGGGCCCGTTCAGCTTCGCCGGCGTCATCATGGATGGCAGTTCCACCGGCGTTAGCGGGGCGTTGCGCACACTCGCCCTCAGCCTTGCCGGTTCCGGCACCCAAACCCTCACCGGTGCGAGCACCTACAGCGGCGGCACCACAATCTCCAACGGTGTTTTACTGGCTAACAATACCGCGGGCTCCGCCACTGGTAGCGGCGCGGTGACGGTCAACGGCGGGGTGCTGGGAGGCACCGGCAGCATCAGCGGGGCAGTGACGGTTAACTCCGGCGGCAACATCAACCCGGCAGGTACCGCTGTCGGCACCCTGACCATCAACAACACCCTGACACTCAATTCCGGCGCAACCTGCACATTTGAGCTTTCTAATGATTCCGTCAATGGCTCTAACGATAAGCTCGCCCTAACCGGACTATCGACCCCTGGCAGTGCCATCACCGTCAATATCGATGCCGCGAGTCTGGACGTTTCCAATGACTATGTGCTAATGACTTGGACCGATGCGTCCTCCCCTGCGTTCACCGCAACGCCGACGTATCTTGGAGCCACGCCGGGGCAAAGTTATACAGTCGTCGTTGACAACAGCCTCAAACAGGTGCGGCTACACCCGCAAGTGACGACCTGGACAATCACCGTCGGCACCGGGGCCAACGGCTCGATCGTGCCTGCCGGGCCCGCCGTCGCAGTCAATGACCACGCAACCCAAGTCTTCACCATCACGCCGGCTCCGGGCTTTGTCGTTGGCGACGTGGTCGTGGATGGCAGCAACGATTTGGGCGCGGTAAGTTCCTATAGCTTCAGCAGCGTGACCAGCACGCACTCGATTTCGGCCACCTTCGTCAGTCTATCTAATCAAACGATCACCGCCTCGGTGGAGGGAACCGGCGGCACCATCAGCGACCTTGGCGGGACCTCCGTTCCGGCTCGTTCCGACAAACTCTACACCATCACTCCCGATTTCGGTTTCAAAGTTCAGGATGTGATTATTGATGGAACAACTCATCTGGGTTCCGTGACTTCCTATACGTTTCCATTCGTCATCACCAACCACACCATTGATGCGTCGTTTTCCGTCGCGGATCTCTATTGGGATATCGACCCGACGGCGGGCCTGCAGCCCGGCACCGGCACTTGGGATGCCGGGAGCACCGCGCTATGGAACCCCGATGCCGCCGGCAGCGGCTCGCTGGCGCCTTGGCAACAAGGCTGGCAAGCTCACTTTTCCAATGGCGGTGCCAATTCACTCACCCTCAGCGGTACCATCTATGCCTATTCCCTCAACATCGATACGAACGGCACCTCCGTCAACCTCAGCGGCGACCTGCTCGAACTCGCCGCAGGGGGCATCACCGTGGCTGGAAATCAGGACAGCCACTCCATCGCCGCAGCCGTCACGCTGGACGTCGATCAAACGTGGACGCTCGGCCACAACCTCGCCGTGAGTGGAACCATCGGTGGTGCCGGCAAGCTAACCAAAGCAGGAGCCGGGGCTCTGAGCCTGTCTGTTCCTAACGCCCTTGACGGTGGCACTGTGATAAGCGCAGGCACCTTGAACATCAACGACACCGGCACGTTAGGCAGTGGCGGCACCGTGCTCAGCGCCGGGGCCGGCAAGTTGAACCTCAACAACCCCGATGCCCTGGGTACCGGTTCGCTCACACTCAGCGGCGGCACGATCAACAATGCCAGCGCCGGTGCCGTCACGCTGTCTGGCAGCAACAGCCAAAACTGGAATGGAGATTTCACCTTCACCGGCACTCAGGACCTTAACCTCGGTAGTGGAGCAGTCGCCCTCACCGGCAATCGCCAGATCACTGCCAGCGCCAAGACGCTAACGGTTGGCGGCACCCTCACCAGCACCGCGAACCTAACCAAGGCAGGGGCAGGCACACTGGTTCTAACCGCGGCTGGCTCGACGGTCTCCAAACTCAGTGTCACTGGCGGTTCACTGTTCATTGGGCCCGGTGGAGATATAGCATCAACCGGAGGAGGACCTCTCGACCTGACTGGCAAATCATCGTTGGTGGTCACCGATGCCACGTTGACGGTCCCGTCTGCCAGCCAGGCGCATGACAGCCAAGTTGCCACGGCGGTAATCGCCGGTGCCAGCACCGTCAATCTAACGGGTGACTGGTCGATCGGTTTTAACCAAGGGTCGGGCAGTCTGGTCATTCAGGACACCGCCAGTGTAAACGGTGGTGCCAGCACGCTTCGCATGGGAAGTGCCAATATCCGCGATAACTATGTCGCCTTGAGAAACAGCGCCAAGGCCACCTTCAACGCCGGGGTGATCGTGTTCGATACCAGTGGCTACGCCGAGGGCGGACCCGGCAGCGGCGCGGTCCTCGAAGTGAATGATGCCGCCAGCCTAACAACTGGCGAAATGACCATTGCTAACAGCCTGCCTGAGTTCAACTTGACCCATCCGAAGTACGGCTCCGGCCAGGTATATCAGTCAGGTGGGCTGGTGACCGTCAACGGCCCGCTTGGGATGGCCTTGAGCAAGACTGCGGCAAGCGACCAACTCACCGGCACGTACAACCTGAGTGGCGGCGTGCTCGCGGCGAGGCAGATCAGCAACGGTGCCGCCACCTACCGAGGCACCGCCAACCTCAACTTTCACGGCGGCACGCTTGCATCAAACAACACGGGCGCCCAAGCTGATTTCATCAATCTGGGCAGCGCCGGCAGTCTCTACATCTATGAAGGTGCCACCATGGATGATGGCGGCCAGGCGGTCACGATCAACCAAGCCATGCTCACGCCCAACTCAGCACAGCAGGGCCTGGCTTCCATCACCGTGACGACGCCACTTGGTGCGGTTGGAGCGTTTCCCGTGCCTCCTGAAGTGTATATCTCCGGCGGAGGTGGCAGTGGCGCGACGGCTATTGCAGTGCTCAACAGTTCCAGCCAGGTCAGTGCCATCAAGGTCACCAACCCGGGCTTGGGTTACTCCTCTGCGCCTACGGTTCAGTTGAGGTATCAGGGCGTCTCATCGGCAGTTTCCTCGGGCATCAATCTGGCCGACAACGCCTACACCGGCGGCCTGACCAAGTTCGGCTCTGGCATCTTAACTCTAACGGCGGAAAATACCTATACCGGTCCCACGTCAGTGAACCAGGGCACCTTGGTACTCAACAATACCACCGGGTCCGCTACGGGCAGCGGAAACGTGACAGTTAGGTCTTGTGCAACATTGGGCGGCACCGGCAGCATTGCCGGTGCGGTTGACCTCGAGTCCGACGGCAGGCTGCTTGCTAACATCACCAACTGGGTTGGTGGCGCTTGCTCTAACATCACAGTCGCCTCGCTCACCCTACCCGCCGTCTGGTCAGTTAGCGTGAATGCCGATAGCTCGTTCACTGAGGAAAACCATATATTCCAGTTTCTAACTGCATCCGGTGGCATCACCGGTTTCACAGCCCCGAGCGTCACAGGCGGTCCTGGCACCGGGGCATGGGCGGTGCGGCAGAATTCGATTGATGGACGGATTCTCGAACTTGTGTACACTTCAGGCGGTGCCAACGCTTACGCGAATTGGTCCGGCACGCTGGGTGATTTCAATCTCGACGAGAACCACGACGGCATCGCCAATGGCTTGGCTTGGTTGCTGGGGGCGGCAAATAAATCGGTCAACAGCAGCGGTTTGCTGCCAAAACCCGGCAATCTAGGCGGCACACTTACTTTGGAGTTCGTCTGCTTGAAACCAGCCGGGATGGGCATATCTGCCAGCTTGGCTGTGCAATTCAGCGTGGATCTCGGGCTGGTTGACACATGGCATTCCGCCGCTGTCCCGGACCTGCCAGCCGTCCCAGGTACCACTCAAACGATCAACGGCGTCGTGTTTAGGGTCACCGAGTCTGATTCACTCCATAACCATGTGATTGCTGAGATTCCTCAGTCCGGCCCGGACGGCAAGCTCTTTGGCCGGCTCATGGCCACCGGTCCATGAATGCGACTATTTCTCTGTCCCTCTGGGATTGCCGAGGGCGGGAAATTCGTCATGCTCGCTCCGCATGGATGCGCTGACGGACTGGCCGGGATTTTTATTGGAGTTTTCGAAGGAAGCGGAAGCACGCGGTTTTGTTGGCCGCGAGCTCGTGGTATTGGCTAGCGGCCCCCTGATGGCATGGGAACGTGCCGATGATGGGCCGCGGGTCTATGTGTCGGCCGGCATGCATGGCGACGAGCCAGCCGGGCCGCTGGCGCTGCTTGAGTTGCTCAAAGCGGGGTTTTTCGGCCCGGCCTGTCATTGGCTGCTGTGCCCCGCGCTCAATCCAGACGGTCTGGCGGCGGGCAGCAGGGGCAATCGCACGGGCCGCGATCTCAACCGGGACTATTGGAAACGCCGGACACCGGAAGTTCGAGCCCATGCAGCGTGGCTTGAATCGAAGCCCGCACCCGACTTGTTCCTGTCCCTGCACGAAGATTGGGAGGCCACGGGATTTTATTTCTACGAAATCAACTTGGGCTGCGATGAACCGCAGCGGGCACTCGCCATCATCGAGGCGGTTCGCCCATGCTGCAACCCGGAACCCGGCCCCGAAATCGACGGTCATCAGGCACGTGCCGAGGGCTGGGTCTATCATGCTGCCGAGGCCGATGTGCCCCACGGCTGGCCCGAGGCCATCTTCCTGGCCAAGCACGGCTGCCCGCTGTCGTTCACCTTTGAGACCCCCAGCCATCTGCCGCTGCCCCGGCGCATAGCGGCGCTGGTCGCCGCTGTGCACGCCGCCTGCCGCGCCATCGGATTTTGACCATGTGTTTGTTTCCCTGTCCCCATGTCTGATGTGGAACCCTGTCCATTGTTAGGGCTAAAGGTAACTGGCCATGAGGGGGCGCAGGGCGTCGATGGACTGCCTGTAGCAACTTCGATTTGAAAGGTGAATCCGTACCAACGGATGAACTGTAGACTCAGTTCAGTGCGGCGGTAGAGGGCGATGTAGAGGGTTTTGGGGAAGACGCGGCCGGCTTTTTGAGCATTGGCCTCGCGCCGGTCCAGATCCTTATGATAGGCGTCGATGACCTTGGTGTCCTCAATGGCTTCCTCGGTTTT
>CAIQXC010000637.1 GCA_903875675.1 Akkermansiaceae bacterium | reverse complement strand
CTCGCAAGGCTGCGGGTGCCGGATGGGACAGGTGATCGGCGGAGAGTTTTTTCAGGGCCTCGGCTAGGGCGTCGCCATTGCCAGTGGCCTTGGCGGCGTAGGCATCGGCCTCAAATTCATGGTGGCGCGACCAGGCATTGGCCAGCACACCCAATAATTTGGTGACGGGCTCTAGCAGGATGAAGAAGAGCACCAGGCCGACGTGCGGCGAGATGGTCTCGACCCCAAAGGCATTGAAGAGCAGGCGGGCAAAGCCCCCGTGGGGATCGGTCGCAAGCCCCAGTAAAAAAAATATCACCGCACTTTGGAGGATGCCCACCACCAGTCGCTGCCGGATGTGGCCGCATCGAAAGTGGCCGATCTCATGGGCCAACACGCCTAGCAGCTCAGGCTGGGTGCTTTTTTCGATCAAGGTGTCGAAAAGCGCGATTTTTTTGCGTTTGCCGAGGCCGGTGAAGAAGGCATTGGCCTTGGTTGAGCGCTTTGAGCCGTCCATCACGAACACGCCGGAGAGGGGGAAGTGGCAGTGTTCGCCCAAGGATTCGATGGCTTGTTTGAGTGGGCCATCGGGCATGGGGGTGAATTTGTTGAACAGCGGCATGATCCACGACGGTGCCAGATAGGTGAGCCCCAACTGGAAAACGGTGACCATCGCCCAAGCCCATAGCCAAGCGTTGGTGACGTTGCTAAAAATCCACAGCACGGCGGCGAGCAGCGGCAGGCCTAGCAGCGCGGCGAGCAACAGGCCCTTGAGGCGATCTAGGATGAACGTGCGCGGCGTGGCGCGATTGAATCCGAAGCTCTGCTCGATGACAAACGTTTCATAAACCGCGAAGGGCATCCCAATGAGACTTTGCCCGAGTGTCAGCAGTGATAGAAATACCAGTCCAGCCACCAGATCCGAGGCGCTGAGCCCGCGTGCCAACTCATCTAACCAGCCAAACCCGCCCAGCCCCCAGAACACCAGCAACACGGTCAGTGAGACGCTTGACTGGACCATGCCGAAGCGGGCGTTGACGCGCAGGTATTCGCGTGCCTGGTCGAGTTTTGCCATATCCATCACCCCGGCGAGTTCGTCGGGCACGCTGGCGGGGAAGCTCCGCAGGTTCAGCAGCGTGGCGGCAAGCTCGAGTTTCCACAGCGCGAACACGCCAAGCACAATGATCACCGTCATGAAATTCCACTCACTCATCCGCGCCAGGTTTCAGGTTTCAGGTTTCAGGTTTCAAGTTTCAAGATTCAGTTTTCTGGACGATGTGATGGTGAATAGCCTCGGTTAGCTCGTTGTTGATTTTGATCAGTTTGTGGAGTTCGTCTTGGATTTTCAAAAGTGCCTCGGCGTCCCGATACGTTTGCAGCGCTTGTTTGTCCGAGGCCTTGGCTGCGACTTTCTGGCCGACCATGATCACCGAGAGCAGCACCAATTGCAAAAATGTCTGCGCAACCCAAGAAACAATTGCGGCCGTGCCAGCTTGCAAGGCAGCCGGCAGACTGATCAGCGCGATGCCCGCAAATACGTAGGCACACCACATTGTGCTCACCGCGTTAGTGATCCATACCGCCAAGCGGCCGTTGAAGCCGGAATGCTCGTGCTTCGTTAGATGAACGCCCACTTTGCTGCGCTCTTCAATACGGGGATGCGGAATGTGCGACCTAGCGTGGTTCATGGGATTGACGATACTTGGGAGGTGCTGGAATGCTAGAAAAAATTACCGTTAGACGGATAGGGCCGTGCGGAAGGCGCGTGGTGAAATGATCCGGCCGGCTCGGCGATTTATAAGTGTTACCCCGGATTTCTTGCCAGCTGAGCGGGATAAAAGCGGCCCCTCTGATGGGTTCATCAGAGGGGCCGGGGCTGGTCTAAGCGGCAGAACTCAGGGTTTTTTTGCAGACGCCTGTTTCTTGGCCTGGGTGGCGCTGTTCGTTTTGACCTGCTTTTGCGAGGACTTCTTTTGGTTCGCTTTTGGGGATTTGTCGCCCATGATCGTGGATGGTTTGTTGGAGTGGATATAACTGGCGCGGCAGGATTGCCGAGCAAGCATGGCGAAGGTTCTGCGATGCCGCCGTCGGTGTCAAGACCCGCTTGGTCATCGCCGCAAGAAAAATTGGCGTTGG
>CAIQXC010000636.1 GCA_903875675.1 Akkermansiaceae bacterium | reverse complement strand
GGCAAGGTGGACCACGGCGTCGAACGTCCTGTCGGGCAACTCCCCCTGGCGGATGTCACAGACGTGGAACGCCACCCCCTCTGGCAGCGGATCCTTTGGCGGGATGTGGTCGAGGCCGGTGACCCGGTGCCCTGCCGCATGGAGGTGCCGGACAACGTGGGTGCCGATAAAGCCGGAGGAACCGGTGACGAGGACGGAAAGCGGAGCCATGCCCCGAGCCGCGAGTCAACCGGCTACCGATTGTGCTGGACAATCGGGCCATGGTGCTCTAAGAGCCTTCGTCGTCGGGCACCACTGAAGCCAGCCCGTCAAGTTGCATTTGTTCCAGTTACACCACCGGTGGCTGTTACAGGACAAATGCCACATGTGGTGTATTAACACTGTTGGGCCATATAGAAAGCCACCATCCATGCGAACAATTTTCATTATCTTCACATTGTGCTTTGGAACAACACATGCCGCCGAAAAGGCATTTGCTTTCAATGTGACTTACCTCGAAATCAAGGACGCGAAGGAGATAATTGGCAAATGGTCGTTTTCTGAACAATGGTCCGGTTACATGGGATTGGCCATAGAGTTCAAAGAACATGAATTCAGATATTGGGCTACATCCGATTTCAAATCGCCTGATAAACCCAAATATCCAATTGTTGGAACGTGGGAACTTGTCAAAGGAGTGGTTGTGCTTAAGGCCCCCAACGGAATTCACTTGTATTCGGACAAATGGGTAATGACAAAATCCAAAGATTCGCTTGGCATGACAAGCCCCGGTGATGTGGAAGTCTTGATCTGGCAAAAGTCTTCACCCGACACAAGAATGCTAACGAAAGTCAAAGGGACTCCTCCTGAATGGCCAATGCTCAATACTCCAGGACCTTGGAGAAAAGCCCAACAAGGAGTGGATGGCAAGCCGCCTAAAGCTCCTCCGTTACACCACTAACTCACCCAGCCACGCGGCCGCCATCACAAAAACGTTCTGCCAAATACCCAAACAATGAGAACCGCAACAGTCCTTCTTACCACTCTCCTTATCGCATGCTGCTCAACGGTTAGCGTTCCCAAGCGATATGTTGACCAGAAAGGTGATTACATCCGAGGACTTGAAGATGCGAAGAAAGACAATCGTAATGGTGTTCGAAGAATTGCCGCAATCGAGTGCTACGAGGAAGACGACTGGCGCACCTTGTGGGTAATGAGACGTTTACTAAAAGAGCGATACAGCATCGACTATAACGTGATTTCACCCAGCCCTTTGCCACCGGATGTTGCCTACGTTGAAGGCTACAATAGCATTGCGTTGCCACAGATAGAAACGATTCTCGGTAAGCGGTGGTATCAACGGTTATGGTCTGATGCAGAGTCTTACAAGAAGCTAAACTGGAAGAAACTCAAAGATGACTGAGATACCGCAAAGTCAGTTGGCATTAGCGAATTCTGAAGGTGGTTTGAGCTGCTTTTCTTATACATCGAATTTTCCGGTTGAGGATGGATTCTCCCGGACCACATTCAATTCGGCAATCAGCGATGGACTATTACTCATCGTTGATTCAGGCAACCCGCCAAGTGATGCCTACACGTTCCAATTGGCGACTATTCCCGAACCAGGAGTAGCCGAACTCTTGGGACTCGGGTCCGTTTTCTTGTTGCATCGTCGCAGAAACAGAAGAGGCGAACAAGGCGCTGATGGCAAGCCGCCAGAGGCCGCTCAACCGCCCCACCAACTCAACCCAAACGCGCGGCTGCCATAGCGCATTCGACAAGAAATCAAGACCATGCATATTGCAAAATGGATCATACTGCCTTTTATGGCTACGCTCGCACATGCATCTGACAGCATCGACTTATACGCGGTTACAAAGACGCAAAAGGAGGGCTCCAAGCATGTAACCATTGGTAGTCTTGGCGTGGATGGATTTAGCACCGAGAAACCCGGATATACGATCACCAAAGTGAAACAAGCAGTTCTACTTCCTCCTGGTCCGGTAACCATTATTGATCAAGATGGAACACCCAAGGGTCAACGACACGATACAACCTTTAACCTAAGCGTGTGGCTTCCGGCAAGCGAACAAAAGGCATTTTCAGAGTTCAGTCGCCAGTGCCTCGGCGGCAAGATTTTGATCAGAATCGGAAAAGATCCGATACTGGCTCTCTCCTTGTTTGGCACTATCGACAATGGGCAGTTCGCGATCACCCTTGATTCCAAAGAGAAGGCAGAGAGACTTCTGAAGGAATTGAAGAAAGTCGAACAAGCCGCGGATGGCAAGACGCCAAAAGCTTCTCAATCATCCCGTTGACTCAAACCAATCACGCGTCTGCCATCGGAGAAACGTTAGGCAGACACATATGACCGAAGACGATCTACAACAAATTGAAGCAGCAGTCGGATACACGCTTCCGACATTCTATCGGACGACTCTCTTGGCTTACCCGTTCCCGAAGGATTCATTCGCCGACGAGTTTATGCTTCGAGATTGCCCACAGTCGGTTATCGCCAATAACAAGGGCAGTCCAAGGATCAGCTCTCCTGACATTAGGCAGTCATTTTTTCTCGGCAGCGACGGCGGCGAAGAGAGGTATTTCGTTGACGCGAAGAACCCGAATTCAGCGGTCTTCGTCTTTGAGTTAGAGACCGGAAAGCATCGCCAGGAGGCCTCTACTTGGGCTGAGTTCCTCGATCAGGTCCGTGTCGTCGTCTCCGAGATCGACGCTGAAGAAGCCGAAGATACTGCGTTGGCCACGCGTCGGGTGAATAAGAACTGGTGGCAGTTCTGGTTGTGACACCCAACTTAATGCCTAACAAGTCGCCGCTACCCGACCGGGATCATCTTCTCCAATTCGAAACAACCTCGTTCCTGCCGCGCCGCAGGCAGGACATCAACGTTGAACGAAGAGATCGAAAGACCAAGAGCCAACAATACCGACTCCAGCCTATTGGCGGGGTGGGCGTGCATATTGACGCTGACGACATCTGCCGCTGCGGTGGTCGGCAGGTTCGCGCCATCCGGCGTGTCAGGATGTAGAGCGATCCGGCATGCTGCCAGTCCGGATATTGTGCGATGGTCATCGCCAGCATGGCCGGAACCATGGCGAACCCAATCATCAGTTTTCTTGTCATGGTTTCATTTCTTATTGTGCTATTTCCAATTGTCGCTGCGGAAGCAAGAAGCAGGCAAGCCTTCCTGGTTCATGAGGTTCGGATCGGCATCCTGCCGCCAGCCAAATCTAACTGCAACAGGCTTGGGCACGGCGTCGCTCCAGACAAGCACACTCTTGCCGTCGATTTCAGCCTTGGCCTCGACGAACTTCTTGTCCTCACCTGCGATGGTGAAATGATCCAGTGACTTGCCGTCGCGGCTTGCCAGGCCGCAGCCAGTGTAGTCGAACTGGATCCGGATTTGGGTCGATCCCTGGCCGCCTGTGACTTCCATGGATTTGTAGATCGGCCCGGAATAGACCATGTCGGATTTGCCGTAGGTCTTGGCGAGCGCCCAGAGAGCGAGGCGTCGGCCGACCTCCTGCTTGTTAGTCGCGTGGCAGTCGGGGTAGCTGCTGATGTCATGGGTGACCACCATGCCGGTATTGGGCAGAGCCAGCGTAGCCGTCTGGGCTTCCCACAGGTACGGTGCCATTTCAACATCATCGTTGTATTTGGACAGCGCCACTTGAACATATAGGAAAGGAAGATCATGATTCCCCCAGGCCTGTCGCCAGCCGGTGATGAGGGTTTTCATCTTCTCGGAATATGTCATGCAATATTCGTGGCTGCTACCAAGATTGGATTCACCCTGGTACCAGATCACACCACGGATACCGTAGGATGTCAACGGGTGGATCATGCCAAGCCAGCGCTCCCCGGAGGGCGGAGTGAACGGCTCACATGGGCAGCCGCCGGCGCTCGCGGAAATCAGTCCGATGGGGACTTTGAGTTCCTTGTGAAGTTCACGACCGAAGAAATAGGCACAGGCCGAATACCCATGATTCTCGCCGCGTTTTACCACGATGTTCTGCGGCGTGCACACCAGCCATTGGGCACCGGCGATGTCATCGCCTGGTGTCCTCGGATTATCCGGAGAAACTTCCATCAGACGGATCTGCGGATAGTCGGCCGCGGCAATCTCCTTTTCATAATTGAGACACGGCTGCTGGCCGGGATGAATGCCAATCGGCTTCCCCGCGTTCGACTGCCCGGAGCAGATCCACACCTCGCCTATCAGAATGTTGCTGAGCGTGAGGGAATTCACACCGGCCACCGTCAGTTGATAGGGGCCGCCCGCAGTCAGCTTGGGTAGTTTGACCGACCATTGGCCATTGGCGGCGGCGGTCGTGGAAACTGACGATTTCCCAAGACGCACCGTCACGTTTTCATTGGGACCTGCCCAGCCCCAGATGGGAATCGGCAGGTCGCGCTGGAGGACCATGTTGTCGCTGAGGAGACGGGGGAGACGAACCTCGGCGGATGCGCTCGGGATGAGGACGCCTATCAAACCGGCCGCTAGAAGGGCCGTGCTGATGAGCGGGTGGTATATGCGGGTTGTTTTCATAAGGGTCATGCAGTCGTCTGAGGCAAGGTCATGTATATCTTCATGTTCTGAATTCCTTTCATTTACATACGCAAGACATTGACTTCATTGCTTTGCCCCTGCCTGGTTCATATTTACAACATCTTTGGCCCGCGATTCGGGCGTGACCTTGAGATTTTGCAATTTGCCCGCCTTGATCACGCCTTCGACGGTGGTGTTATACGGCGCGTGCAGTTTGAACTCGCAATCCCAGTCCCTGGGCCAGGCGGGCAGCAGATAGATCTTGCGGCCATCGGCCTGCAGCAGCATCGATTGAAGGGCGACGAGCAGCACCGAGCCATGATCCTGGTCGGGCACCCAATCGAAGTTAGGGCCCCAGAATGTCGGGAACCGTGACTCTCCGTGCTTTGACCGAGCCCTCGCCACCACGTTATCTCGGGCCTGCGCGGCCTTGCCCAGATAGGCCATGAAGATATCGTCTTGCCGCCATCCGGATGCCCCCTTGTCGATTCGATGATTGAGTGCTTCCACTCCCCACTCAAGGTTGGGTTTGCCAATGGCGATCTGACGGAAGGGAAACACCGCATAAAGTTCCGGAACCTCGCAGTTGTTCTTCTGCTTGTACACCTCGGCGGGTGCTAGCATGACCTTGCCGTCGGGCGTCTTTGTGGTCGGCAAGGGCGGCAGCTTGGCCTGTAACTGCTTCCAGAACGCGCGATCATCAGGACTCGTTAGCTTTTCCGGCAGCGCCAGCAGTCGCTCGGTCGTCGCGTACAGGCCGGCGAGTTCCGGCATGGGGTTGACGCAGCCCACCCAAGTTTCCAGCGCCTGTGACGGTTGCATGTCGAGTTTGCCGTCGCCCCTGGTCTTGTAGTGCTGGTCAAAGAACCCTAGCAATTCACGTGCGGCGGGCAGCACAGTTTCACGCAGGAAGATCGCGTCTTCGGTGTAAGCATAGCGGTCTAATAACAGCGTGACCAACTCCGGCCCTGAGACCCATTCATATTTATGCCACTCGCTGGCCTGGAGCTTGTCCGCCCGCGTTGCGAACGGCTCGTTGCCATAGGTTTCGGCAAACATATCGCCCCAGAAGTAGATGCATTCGGGGATATAGGCACCGCCATGACCCAGATACTTTCGGGTACGGAATTTGAGGAACGGCATGAGATCGAGGGCATACATGTTGAAGAGCGGATCCATCATCTCGAAATCACCCGCCGCGCACATCGCATGGTAGGGCAGCCGGGTGTTCTGCCACCAGTAACCCGGCCCCCATTGCCGGTAGTCGGCATCCTCCAGCTTCTTGTCTGCAAAGGGGACCGTGAACAGGCTGCCATTGAATTTGATCGGGTAGTTGCCACGTCCCACACAGGCCGACATATAGCGCTGCAAGGCATAGGCCCGGCTCAGAACATAGGTGTCGCGCTGTGCCACTTTCTTGTCATGCGTTGTGTTTCCGAAAACGACAGGTTTGCCATTGACGTAAACGGTCACGCGTCCGTCGCTAGCCAGGGTGAACGCGGTGTGCTGCCAGACCCCCGCCGTATAAACCGCAGCTTTGGTCCATATTTGATCACCCAGAATCAGCCGCAAGTCCGACCCCGTGAGAGTGTCTAGCAGAAATCCATCCGATCCGCCCGGTGTGCATTTGTCGGCAATACGCATCGGCCCGCCTGCTGATGGCTTGATCCAGCCTTCGATGGTCAGGGCTCCGACGAACGCCCGCTGATCCAATTCCGGCAGGGACTTTGGCCCTTCGGGCACAGCGCTGAAGATCCGGGCCGGCTGCTCCGGCGCTTTGGCATCGGGTGCGGTTGTTGCCAGCGCGAGCACATCGGCATCCTTCAGTGCAGCCGAGTACACCCCGAAGCGCCCGAACGCGCCCTTGAAGCGATTGCCGCCACTTTGGTCTACCCCAATGCTCAATGGATGTTTGTTGGCTGGAATGATACCGCCCCGAACCCCATCCGGCGACTCGTCGTTCGGCGTGATATGGATCCAACTGCGGTTCCAGAACTCCGACCACCAATTTTCATGCGCCACCCGCCGGTCTGCTAGATTCACCTTTCGCGCCGTGTCGAGAACGGTTTGAGTCTCACCTAACCATTGATCCACGGTTGCAGGATGTTTCGTTACCACGGCAATTTCAAACAGGTGGCTAGTGCCGGCGGTGGATCGCAGGGTGCGGTCATCCACGCGCTGCGGCCTGCTCACCGCGATCAACGCGCCGAAGGTCCGGTGCAACAGCGGTTCGGCCCGCGGAAATTCCTCCACGCCCTGCATCTTCGCGAGATTGGCGGGGCCCACCGATTTGATATTGCGGTGATACCAGCCGATGCGGTCCTTGAGATCGCTGAGAACGGTGTCGGGTTCCACAACCGTCTTTTCGGGGAACAGCGTGCTATTGAGCACATCACTGCACTGCTTTTCGGGCAGTTCCGTGGCGGCGTTTCGCCAGAGTTCCATCGTGGCGCTCGCCGTGGTTGGCTTCGGTGTCTGAGCTTCAACGCAAATCACCGGACGGTTGGCATCCACCCACAGGCGCAAGTCCACCTGGGCATCTCCTTGACTGTATCTGGCGCTCAGAGTGCCATCCTTGACTGTTAGGATCTGCCGGAACATCTTGGTGCGATCTGTCGGGCCGTCGCCCACCTTGATCCGTACCGCACCGACTTTCACCAAGCGGCCGCTGTCGTCCCAACTGTCGGTCCGGGCGATATAGAAGCGAAGGTCGCCGGAAGGTTCGATCCAGGCGTTGAGGGCGATCTCGCCGTTGCCCAGCGGCATGGTCCCGTTAGTGTCATGGCTGGGCGAATCCCAGACCACCTCGTAGGGCGATGGCATCACGGGCTCGTCGGCAGCATTCGCTCCACAGAGCGCCAGCATCCCCAGCGCCACTCTTATCTTTATCATTTGTTTCATTGTCTTCATGTGTGGTATGGCAGTCGGGCTAACTGATGATGTCATGGGTGACCAACATGCCGGTATTGGTAAGAGCCAGCGTAGCTGTCTGGGCTTCCCACAGGTACGGTGCCATTTCAACATCATCGTTGTACTTGGAAAGTGCCACTTGAACAAACAGGAAAGGAAGATCATTATTCCCCCAGGCCTGTCGCCAGCCGGTGAGGAGGGTTTTCATTTTCTCGAAATATGTCGCGCGATATGCATGGCTGCTTCCCAGATTGGATCGCTGAGGAGGTGGGGCAGCCGAACTTCTGCCGACGCCGAGTATCGCGATAACAACACGGCCCCAATCCCCCACAATATGATGAATCTATTTGTCATTGAAATATGCTCATTTCTTGTCTTCTTCACTTCTTATTCCCTTTCCTGCTATGGTGTCACGCTGAGGTTGTCGAAGCAATTGGGGTCATAACTGGATAACAGATAGGCCAGCCCGTTTTTTCGCTTCGCATAGCCTTCATATTTCACCCGGGTCACTTCCTTGCCGTCCACGGTGACGAGCATATCCTCGCCCTTGAGGCTCACGGCCAGGTGATGCCACTTACCGGGTGTGAAGCCGTCGATTTTGCCGTTGCCGAGTGGCTTCACCGATTCATGGCCATCGGCCACAAATGGAACCTGAACCGACCAGGACCCGTCCGCCGTTAGGGCGAAGTCCCAGCCAAGGAACTGACCATAGGTATAGCGACCGCCGATCCCGGCCTTGCCGGCGGCGATCAGGACATCTGCCTGAATGGTGTAGTCGGTCCAGAGTTTGTCGCCGAACACGGTGTTGGGAAAGCCCGCGCGACCGCCCCACGGGATTCCTTCCTTAGGCACGATTTGTTTCAGGCAGATGCCTTTTTCGTCCGATCGATTGGTGGTTTCGAACGAACCTTTCTGATCGCAGAGATATTTGGGAATCATGCCTGCGGCATAGCTTTCGAAATCGTCCTTGTAGGGCAGCGGGAAGTCTGCGGAGGGAGGTGGTGCCGGGTGCGCACCCTTCTTCTGGCCGGTGGTGGTGGAAAGCGTATAGACACTGTTGCCCTCAAGCGAAACGGTGAAGGCGCTGTTTGCTAGATGCAGCGGCTTCTCTTCCACGAACTGGATCTTCTCGTTGGACTTCCACACATGTACGTCTCCCTTGGCCAGCTTTCCCGCGACCTTCACATCGAGGGTCACCGGTTTGTCCGCACACACAATCATGCTCCAGTCGCCGGTTTTCGGATCACGCAGGGTGACATAACTTCCACCCCAGGTAGCTGGATCGATCTTGGCGCAGGCCTTGTCCATGTAGTGCCATCCGGGATCGGCGAACTGGGTGGTGTGGGCGGTGAGCCAGGTGGCGGGCCAGACTTCATAGAAACCGGACCACGGGGTTTGCGCCTCCATCAGGCCGACGCCAGAGTAACCAATCCCCGGATAGATGCCGGACAGCATGCACCACACCTCGGTCTTGGTGATCCGACTACGGATGTAGTTTTTGTTATAGCATTGCGCCAGAAGCATCGATTTCTCCCAGGTCTTGCCGCTGTAGGTGAACTCCTCGCTGGACCACAGCGGCATGCCACTGGCGATGGCCTTGTCGGAGGCGTGTTTGGCTTCCAGTTCGAGTTGGGGGCCCCAGCCGCTCGGATAGTGGTAACCGACGGCCTGCAGCACCTTGTTGGCTGAGGGATTCTTCTCCATCTCATCGAAGATCAGCCAGGATTTGTTATCCTCGTCGGGTGCCTGAAGTTTCACATCGGCGTAGCCATGGGCATCCAATGTTGGACGCAAGGTCTTGGCTATCCAGTTCAGATCGGTGCCGTGCTCATTCCAGGCTGCCGCGACCCAATCCATTTTCAACCCGTAATGTTTTTGGGCCACATCGAGGAACGCGACATACCAGTCGGCCGAATCCTGCGAGAACGGGCTGGAGACCCAATAAGGATAACTCCATGGCAGGCAGTCTAGCATTACCTTTGGATTCCGCTTGCGTGCCTCCGCCATGAGCCAGAACTCGAAGCCGCGCGGCACGGGATTGGCCAGTTCCTCGCGGGTCAGCGCGTGGGTCGGCTCGCTGCCGCAGGTTCCGTTCTCACCACCGCCGATCTCGACCTTGAAGTGCTGGAGGTTGGCCCCGAACTTCGGCTTGAACATGTAGTCGAGGATCTCGGACTTCAACTTGGCGGGGTAATCCACCATGTTGCGCGAGGTCCCGCCCTGGCTGATCGCGCCGATGCCCTCGAAAACCCGCCCGCTGTCGGCGTCGTCCAGCATAATCTTGGTTTGGGCAAATGCCGACGGTGCTAACAATATCGCGGGGATGCCGAACAATCTAACGTATTTGTGTATCATGATCGATTTGTGATGTGGATTTGTGTGTGCATTTTTCGCCCGGCAACCGGCACCACGGCCAGTGGCCGCAACATCACCGGCCCGAGCAAGCCCGAAGGCAAGAGCTGAGAGTCCTTGCGCCAGTGATGCCAGGTGGTGAATGTCCCACGCTGCGCCACCGTCCGCGCCGAACCTTTGAGCAGCCAGTCCGGCCACCGCTTGAGCGGCAAACCAGCCCACTCAATGTCCTCCGGCAGTTGCAGGATCTGGTGCTCCGTCACTGTCACCGTATGAGGCTGCCCCCCGATCGTATAATCCACCCGCATTTTCTTTGCCATGTTCGGTGACGGATCACCGGCAAAGTCGCGGTAATTGATGGTTTCCAAGCGACCATCGCGGATCAAGCGCCGCAGCGGCTCGGTGACGTCAGCGAGTCCCGGGCCGGATTGCAAAGAGCCATAACTCGCGGAAAGCATCTCCAACACGGGAGTGTGAAACGGCGCGCGTGCCGGTGGCTCGGTGAAGGATTTCATTAAGGATGCCCTTTCGATAACCGGACGGCGGAATACCACAAAGACCGATCCGGATTGCTCGAGATCCAGGGTCACGCTGGTGCGGCCTTTCTCGATGCTCCAGCACGCGGCATCCGCGATGGTACCTGCCTCAGCATCCCATAACTCCGGTTGGCGGCCTGCGACCCGGAAAGCGCATACCACGCTGCGGGCCCGTGATTCCTGGTTAGACACAAGATAAACCTCGGCTTCCCCGATGCGGCGATGGATGAAGGGCAAGGGCGTGTTCCCAGGGG
>CAIQXC010000635.1 GCA_903875675.1 Akkermansiaceae bacterium | reverse complement strand
CCAGAAGAGAGTATGTCGTAAGCCATGTCGATCTGAGACATACCCTCATTTTGGCGCTTCTCAGCACTGGCGACAACCTTGCGGTTGCCGGGAAGAGGGGCGCGTAATCGTCGGACCGCTCGCAATTGTGCCTCAAGTGAGCTCTCGATCACTTCCAACAAGGTGTCGCGCAGATTTTCATCCATGCGAGGCAGCATGGTGAAGCTGGGTAGGTCTGTCAAATACTAAATAGACCTACTCCAAAATGGCCAAACCCCAGGGCGCATGAGGTGACTCATGCGCCGTTGCTTTTGGCTAGACCAGGTGAACGTCGGCGTGCTCCTGCATCGTCAAGTCGCCGTGCGGATTGGTGTCACCTGAACACCGGGAACATCGAAGCCTGGTGACGAACCGGCGCCGATGGCGGCGGCAGTGTGGCTGGGCATCGAGCCAAAGCGGTATCGCGCTTCGCTTGCCACCGCAGTCCATATCTGTGCTGCCCTTGCGCAGCGAAGAGGGGAGGGGGGAAAATTGTACGATGCGGCCTCGTTGCAGTTGCTAGGGCAGCGGGGTGATGCGCAGCAGGTAGCCGGTGCCGCGGGCGGTTTCGAGAGTGTCGGCATGGGGGCCGAGTTTGGCGCGCAGGCGCTTGACGTGGGTGTCGAGGGTACGGGAGTTGGCGGCATCACTGTAACCCCAGACCGAGCGCAACAGTTCAGTGCGTTCGCAGGGTTGGCCGGCGTGTTCGCAGAGGTGCTGTAGCAGTTTGTATTCCGTGAGTGTCAGGTCGAGTGGCTCGTTGTGGGTGTAACACTGGAGGGCCGCTGGATCGAAGCGGAATGGTCCGACACTGAGGGTTTCGCGCTGGATGGGGACTTCACTGCGTTTGAGCACGGACTTGATGCGCAACAGCAATTCCTTGGGTGAGAAGGGTTTGGTGATGTAGTCATCGGCACCGAGCTCGAGGCCAGCGACGCGGTCCTCCGTCTGGGCACGGGCCGTGAGCATGATCACCGGGGTGCGAAGCGTGCGTGGCTCGCGGCGCAATTCCTTGAACACCCGCACCCCATCCATCCCGGGCAACATCAGGTCTAGCAGAATAAGGTCGGGCCGCTCGGCTTTGGCGAGGGCCAGACCACTGATGCCGTCATGGGCGAGGAGGTGGGTGAAGCCATCGCGCTGCAAATGCAGGGCAATGAGGTCGGCGATGTCGATTTCATCTTCAATGACGAGGATCAGGCTCATGTTGATGGCAGTTGATTTTCGGGCAGCGGCTTGCGGTACTCGTGGCGTATGTTGATGGCACTCTCAAGGAAGACGGCTTCCTCGCCGATGTTCACCGACAAATCGCCGATGCGTTCTAACGACCTAGCGATAAAAATCAGGTGGAGCCAGGCAGCGGAGCGGCCGTTGGCGACCTCGAGTTGGCTGCTGAGGGTGCGGGTGAGTTGTTTGTGGAGGCGGTCGAGTTCCCGGTCTTTTTCGTGGAGTGCCTGGCCGAGTAGCTTATCGTGGTTGGTGTAGGAGTCCATGGCATCGCGCAACAGGGCGTAGGCTTGTGCATAGAGGGGTTCGAGCCATTGCACTTCTTGCATGGGTTGGCCCTGGTTGATTTTGCGGACGCGTTTGGCGATACCCACGGCATGATCAGAGATGCGCTCGAGACTGGTGCTGATTTTCATGGAGGCGATGATCAGGCGCAGGTCGGTGGCGACGGGATGGAATCGGACGAGGATTTCCATGCCGATTTGATCGACTTTGCGCTCGAGTTCGTCCACGTCGGAGTCGGCGGCGATGACGGTGTTGGCAAGGTCGGTGTCGCCGCGCAGCAGGGCTTGCATCGCTTGCTCGAGGTTTTGGCGGGTGAGAGTGGCCATCGTCAGGAGGTCCTCCTGGAGATGGTGGATGGCGTTGTCGTAATCGCGGAAGAGGTGTTGGGACATGGGGAAGTTGGAGAGTTGTTAGTCGTTAGAATGGAGACAGAAGACTTCTATACCTAACCGAAGGTGCCCCTGAGATAGGCTTCGGTGAGTTTGTGGGCGGGGTTGCTGAAAAGTTTGAGGGTGGGGGAAAATTCGATAAGTTCGCCAAGGTGGAAGAAGGCGGTGAGGTCAGACACGCGGGCGGCTTGCTGCATGTTGTGGGTGACGATGATGAAGGTGATTTGTTGTCTGAGGGTACGGATGAGGTCCTCGACCTTGGCGGCGGCGATGGGGTCCAAGGCGCTGCACGGTTCGTCCATAAGGATGATGCTGGGTTTGACGGCCAGGCTGCGGGCGATGCACAGCCGTTGTTGCTGGCCGCCGGAGAGAGCCAGGGCTGACTCGTGGAGGCGGTCTTTGACTTCATCCCAGAGGGCGGCGGAGATGAGCGCTTCCTCAACGGCTTGGTTGAGCATGCTGCGGTTGCTGATGCGGTGGAGTTGCAAACCGAAGGCGACGTTGTCGAAGATGCTGCGAGGGAAGGGATTGGACTTTTGAAAGACCATGCCCACTTCACGGCGGAGCTTGGCCACATCCACCGATGGCTGTTGGATGTTCACGCCGCCGATGTGGATCGAGCCGGAGCTGACCCTGGCACCCGGGATTTCGTCGTTCATGCGGTTGAAGCAACGCAGCAGGGTGGATTTGCCGCAGCCGGACGGGCCGATGAAGGCGGTGACTTGGCGCTCCGGCACGTTGAGGCTCACTGCCTTGAGGGCACAGGTGTGGCCATAGTAAAAGTGCAAGTCATGCACTTCGATTCTATCCGAAAGAACCGGTGACATAGGCGAGGGTTTGAGGGTGGTGGGGGGTGTTGAAGAGTTGGATGGTGGGGGCAAATTCGATGAGTTTGCCGAGATATAGGAAGGCGGTGTGATCGGCACAACGGGTGGCTTGGGCCATGTTGTGAGTTGCGATGATGATGGTAAATTGCTGTTTCAATTGATGGAGGAGTTCCTCGATTTTGAGGGTGGCGATGGGGTCAAGGGCGGCGCAGGGCTCGTCCATGAGCAAAATGTCTGGCTGGCTGGCGATGGCTCGAGCGATGCACAGTCGCTGTTGCTGGCCGCCGGAGAGACCCAGCGCGCTGGTGTCGAGGCGGTCCTTGACCTCACCCCAAAGGGCGGCGGCGTGCAACGCTCTCTCGGCGGCTTCGTCCAGTTCACTGCGCTTGCGGACGCCGCTCAGACGCAGGCTGAAGACGACGTTTTCAAAGATGGATTTGGGGAACGGGTTGTATTTTTGAAAGACCATGCCGACGCGGCGGCGCAGCTCCTGGAGGTCGATGTCGGGGCGGTTGATATCAATGCCGTGGATGTGAATGGATCCGGCGGTGATGTGGGCGCCGGCAATGCGCTCGTTGATCCGGTTGCAACAGCGCAGCAAAGTGGACTTGCCAGAGCCGGACGTGCCGATCAAGGCGGTAATCTGATGGGTCGGCAGGTCGAGAGTGATGTCACGGAGGGCTGGCTTCGCGTGATAGGCGAAGCTCAGGTTGGCAATCTGGATGGCCGCGGGCGGCGCAGCGGCTTGGTTTGTCAGATCGGTCACCATTTGAGTTTGGAGCGAAGTTTGGCCCGCAGCAGCATTGAGCCGAATGACAGGGATGCGACAATCATAAGGAACACGAACACTGAGCCGTACTGGGCACGCTGGGTGAATTCGGAGGCCGGAATCCGGGCGGCGAGCGTGTAGATGTGATACGGCAGGGCCTGGACTTGGGACGAGAGCAGATCAAAAGGATTGGCGAGGCTTTGCCAGGGGAGGTCGTCCTTGGCGGCGACCGCAGCGGTGAACATGATGGGGGCCGTCTCACCTGCTACCCGGGTGATGGCTAGCAGCGATGAAGTTAGAATTCCAGGGATGGAAAACGGCAGGACGCAGGTGCGGATGGTTTGCCAGCGGGTGGCGCCCATTGCCAGAGCGGCGTCGCGGAACCCCTGAGGAACGGCCCGCAGGGATTCTTCGGAGGCGGTGATGATCACGGGCAGAATCATGCAGGCCAGGGTGGCGCAGCCGGCCAGCAAAGAGGAATTCCAGCCTTGGAAACTCAGCACCGCTTTGCCAATGAACAGAGGCACCGTCAGCAGTGTGCGCTCTGAGGGCGTGGAGGTAATCACTGGCACGGCCAACACAAACACCGAGAACCCGAACAACCCAAACACAATCGAGGGAATGCCCGCGAGGTTGAGGATTGCCAAGCGCACCGCGTGGATAAACGGGCTTTGTTTGGCATATTCAGATAGATAGATGGCCGCGCTCACCCCGAAAAACAGTGCCAGAACCATCGAGCCAACGGTCAGCAAGACGGTGCCGACAATCGGGCCGATGATGCCGCCGCCCGAGTAGGAGAACGTCCGTTCGTTGTAAATTGGCTCGCCGGCGTGATCCTTGACGTAGGCACTGTACTTGGATGCGGCAAGTTGGTGACGCTGGCCTCTGGCATCATGAAAGACGTGCAGCGTCTCGTTCTTATCCAATAAAAACCCCAGATCGACGTAGGGTGCCTTGGTGGTCAAAAGCACCGGCGCGCCATCCTTGATGATTTTAAAAAAAAGCAGCGCGGCAATGATAACGATCAGATAGGTGACCAATCCTAACGAAAAACGAACGAGTCGGTCCTTGATGTGGCCTTTTGGCAGACCTTTGCGGATCAATGATTCGGGGTTGTACATGGGTTGAAACCGTTAGTTCCGGGGCCGACTGATGAATTGATGGGCGGTGGCGTTGATGCCAAGGACGATGGCAAAGAGCAGGATGCCGACGACGAAGAGCGCCTGGTAGTGGACGCTGCCCAGCGGAACCTCCCCGAGTTCCTGGGCGATGATGCCGGTGAGCGTGTGGGACGGCTGCAGAAAGGCACCGATGCCGCTGGAAAAATCCGGGATTTTGATGCGGTTGCCGGCGACGAGAAGCACGACCATGGTTTCGCCGATGACCCGGCCGAGGCCCAACAGGACGGCGGCGAGGATGCCGGAGAAGGCGGCGGGAATGATCACCCGGAAGGACGTTTGGAGGCGTGAGGCACCGAGCGCGTCGGAGGCCTCGGCATAGGCGGCGGGGACGTTGTTGAGGGCATCTTCGGCGAGCGAGAAGATGGTCGGAATGCTCATGAGGGCGAGCAGGCAGCCGGCGGTGAAGATGTTGAGGCGTTCCTCGATGGGGAAGCCGGGCACCCATGCCAGAGCATCGAGTTGAGAGATATCGCGCAAGACACTGCCAAAGACCAGGATGCCAATGAAACCCAGCACCACCGAGGGCACCGCCTGGATAAACTCGATGACGGGCTTGACGATCGCTTGTTCCATGAGTGAGGCAAATTGATTGATATAGATGGCGGCACCGACCCCCGCAGGGATGGCGAGGCAAAGCGCCACCAGCGAAATCATCAGCGAGCCGACGAGCAGGGGCAGGATGCCATAGAAGTCCTGCCATTCGCCACCCGTAACCCAGTCCTTGCCGGTTAAGAAGGAACCGATCGCGGCGCTCAGGGGCACCGGTTGGTCGTGCCGCCACTCGCTGATGCGTTGTGGGGTATTTGCCAGATTTGCTAGAAATGGTCCGGTGGCGCTGCGGGCGGCACGCAGCAGGCGCTGAGCTTCAGGCTGTGAGAGGGTGGGTGGGAGTTGTTCGAGGATGGTGGCGCAGGCTTGGCGCAGGGCGGTGTGTGCGGCGCAGCACACGGGTTTGTGCAACATGAGGGCCTGCATAGGAGCGTCGATATCCGGGTTTGCGGCGAGCGATCTGCGGGCATCGGTGAGAAGGCGTTCGCGGGTGGCGGGGTCTTTGGCATGGCCGGCGGCAGCCAGCAGGGATGCTCGGCCCTTGTTCAGGATGTCGGCGTTTTGTATCGCCTCCTTGGTCGCAGTGACGGTCGCAGTCATGTCCGAAACCAGCACGCTGAGATCGGCACCGGCGGCTTCAAACGCGTCAATGGTCTCGCGCAGGCGGGCCAAAGGCACGGACTGTTGTTGCTGGGCGGCGGCGTATTGTTGGGCGAGGCTGGCGACCAGCGGGGGATCGTCGGTGGCGGTGACATCGCGGGTGGCGATGGATTGGAGGAGGTCGGCACGTTCGGCGCTGGTTAGATGAGGGGTGGCGGGCAGGGCGGCGAGCGCCTGATGAATGCTGGCGGCGTGATTTTTCCTCAGAGTCGCGAGTAAGTCGGGGTGGGCCTCGGCACCGGCACCCAGATTGCTGACGAGAAGTTCACGGGTGGCGGAGCTGCGGTCTGAAAACGCGTTGAAGAGCGCCGCGGCTTCCTGGGAACGCTTTAATTCGCGGGTGCAGAGGCCGTTGATTTCTGCGAAGTAGGCGCGGTTGAGGACGCTGGCGAGTTGTTCGTGGGCGCTGAGGTTGCTGCGAGACAGATCGACGAATTCGAGACCAGCGATGCGATAGACTTGGAGTTCGCGGCGGTAGCCGGGAAAAAAACCAAGGCCCTCCTTGAGCAGAAAGGCGATGATGAGCAGCAGGATGACGATGGTCAGGCCTGCATTCGACGCAAAGAAAAACCGGATGGCTTTCTCCAGGGAGAATCCATGTTTGCTGAATCGATGGGGGACCTGATCGGTCTGCGGCATGCTTATGGGTGAAGGGGTCGGATGAATGAATTGCGCAGGGCGGTGGGGGCCGGAAAGCTGGGGGATGATTGTCGGCTTGTCGCAAATGTCAAATCGGGGACACCCGGCTGGCGGATGAAGCCACAGACAGGACGCCTGTCCTTCGGCTTGGACCATCGGGGTCGTCCCGCCTGTCTGGGAAGACTGAGCGTCCCGCCTGCCTGCTCATGAAACGACAGGCTGGAAGCCCGTCGTCCCTGACAGGCAGGATGCCTGTCTTCCAGCGGAGCGGATCTAACCATCACAGGTCCTTGACGGGGATGAAGCCCACGCAGCGCACAATGTCTTGTGCGGCGGGTGAGTCGATATAGGTCAGAAACGCCGCCGCTTCGGCGCTCGGCTTGTCTGGCGCATACAGGAAGCAGGCGCGGAAGTAGGCGTAGGTCTTGGCGTTCTTGGCGACGGGTTCAACGCCGTCGATGGCCAGTGCCTTGGTGCCATTGGTTTTGGCGTAGGCAAGGCCGACGTATCCGATGCCGCCGTTGTTTTTGGCGACTTCCTGGGCGATTTGCTCATTGCCGGCCATTTTGAGTGAGTTGGATGGGTAATCGCGGCCGTCCATGGCGAGGTGTTGCCAGTCCTTGTAGGTGCCGGAGGAGGTATTGCGGGTGTAGATGGAGATTTTTCCTGGGACAGCGCCGATTTCCGACCAATCCTTGACCTGGCCGGTGAAAATTTTGGCGACCTGTGCTTTGGTGAGCTTGGTGACGGAGGCGTTTTTATTCACGATCACGCAGATCATGTCATAACAGATTTTATGTTCGATCAGGTTGACGCCTTTGGTGTGGCAGATCGTGGCCTCCTCTTCTTTGACCTTGCGGGATGACATGACGAGCTGGGCGGTGCCGTTGGCCAGTGCTGGAAAGGCGGTGGTGGAGCCTTCTGCGGCAATCTCGAACTTGACGTGGGTGTTGCCGGCGGCTTTGAATCCTTCGGCGAGCTGTGGGACGAGCTTGGCGCCGAGGGTGTCGCTGCCCTTGATGCTGAGGGTTTGGGCGCTGGCAGCGCCGAGCATGACGGAGGCTGCAATGATTGGGTGGAAGAAGCTCATGCTGGTTCGTTAGGAAAAAGGTGCGGCAGTTGTCCGGCCCCGGCACATTGATGGCCGATGCCTCAGAGTGCGGAAGAAGGATTGCGTGACAAAATTGTCACATAAAACGCTTGGATGTGTCCCAAAAGTAGCGATACTGGCGTGCCGACTGTGGCATGCCCTAGCCGTTTTGCCAAAATCAACCCACCGACAGCATCAAAACATCCCAATCCAATCCGATCTGCCTGAGCCAACATTTCCTCTTGGCCGCATGTGTCTGTGGAGTCGTCGCCACTTCGTCCGCCTTAGCTCAATCCGCTGCGCCAGCCGAGGCCAGCGGCCTGCTGTTAGGTAAACTCAGCGGGGACAGCGCGTTTGACCAAGCCTGGTCCGCAGCCACGCTGTACAAGAACAACGGCAATCCGATCCTTGAGGAGTTTGATCTGACGGGCCGGGCGCAGTTCGACTACTTCAAGGTGGATGGCAACAAGGGCCAAAACGACTTTTTTGAAATCCGCCGTTTGCGCATGGGGGTGGACTCGTTTTGGGTGGATCGAGTCATCGAGGTGAAAGCCACGCTGGACGCGGTGCTGCGCAGCTACAACACGCCGGTGGTGTTTTACAATCGGATGACGGACTTATCTGTCAACTTTCACTTCAGCGATTCGCTCAACCTGCGGGTGGGTAAGTTTGAGCCGCACTTCGGCTATGAGCGCGAGTTCTCGGACAACATACAGGTGTTCATTGAGCGCAGTTTCTTCGACGAGCAGGTCTTCAATAACACAGGCAACGACTTTCTGGCCGGCACATCGCTGTCCGGAAAAATCGGCAAGTGGGGCTATCAGGCCGCCGTGCTATCTGATAACGTGGGCCAAGAGTTCGGCCACTTCAATGGCGGCGAAAGCTACCTCGCCGAAATCAGTTACGACTTCGCTGAAGACCTCCACGCCGAGAAGGCCCTGTGGGTGATCGACTACCTCCACACCGATAACAACGCTTCCAGCAATGTCTTCAATACGATGGAAAATGCTTTCGCCACCTATTTGGATTTCCACTCCGGTAATTTCGGCCTGGTGACCCAACTCGGCTACGGCGACGGGATCGAGAGCAAGGGCGGGGTCTATCAATGGATGCTCATGCCGACGTACCTGATCACCAAGCAGTTGGAGTTGGTGACCCGCTATTCACTCGGCCTGGCTGCCCACGCCAACGGCATCACCACCCTCAACCGCCAGGTGAAAACCTTGGGCAAATTCACCGGCGACACCGACAACGCCGTGTATGTGGGCCTCAACTATTATGTGTACGGCCAGAAACTTAAGCTCATGGCTGGCGAACAATTTGATAAACTCACCGGCGGCACCGGTGCCAAGGCCGGCTATGACGGTTGGACCACGCTGGTCGGCCTGCGCATGTTCTTCTGAATCGGGGGCTTGACGCCGGGGCCGGGCCGGGCATGCTGCGGCGCATGCGAATTCTCACCGGTTTACAACCCAGCGGCAAACTTCACGTCGGAAATTATTTTGGGGCGATGGAGCCAGCCGTTCGGTTGCAGGAGGCAGGGGAGGCGTTTTATTTCATTGCCGATTACCATGCGATGACCTCGATGCGCGATCCGGCGGCGCTGCGTGACAACGTGTTGGAGTTGGCCGTGGATTTTCTGGCCTGCGGTTTGGATCCGGAGCGGGCGGTGTTTTTCCGGCAAAGCGCCGTCCCGGAAGTCAACGAACTCGCATGGATCCTCTCAACCGTTTGCCCGGTGAGTCTGCTGGAAAAATGCCATTCCTACAAGGACAAGGTGGCCAAGGGGATTGCCGCAACCCACGGGCTGTTTGCCTATCCGGTGCTCATGGCAGCGGATATTTTGCTTTATGATTCTAACCAAGTGCCGGTGGGCAAGGACCAGAAGCAGCACTTGGAAGTGACCCGCGACATCGCGATAAAGCTCAATGAGGCGTTTGGCGAGGGCACGGTGGTGCTGCCAGAACCCATTATCCGCGAGGACACCGCCGTGGTCATCGGCCTCGACGGCCAGAAAATGAGCAAAAGCTACCACAACACATTGCCGATATTCGGTGAGGAAAAACCGCTTAAAAAGCTCCTCATGAAAATCGTCACCGACTCGACCCCGGTGGAGGCACCGAAGCCGACGGCGGATTCGACGATTCTGGCGCTTTACAAGTTGTTTGCCAGTCCAGCGGACTACGCGGTGATGGTGGCCGACCATGAGCGCGGTGGGGTTGGCTACGGTGATCTCAAAAAGCGACTGGCGGAGGCTTACTGGGACTTTTTTGCCTCGATGCGGGCGAGGCGGGCCGAAATCACCGCCGACCCGGGCTACGTCGAGGCGGTTCTTACCCAGGGCGCGGCCCGAGCACGCGAAGAGGCGGCCAAGGTGCTAGACCGGGTGCGCCGGGCCGTGGGCCTGTGCTGAGTCGCGGGACCGGGATCTTCGGACGTCCCGATCCAGGGATGTAAATCCTCAGAACTCAGTGTCCGACCTCAAAAGCGCCACGGGATCGAGCAAGCTCAAATGTTGAAATGCGAGCAGCAACCGCCGGGTGGGCGGATAGAGTTGGAGAGTAACTTGGCTTGCATGCGCGGGGCTGTCTTTTCCACATTCGTGGCGGCGCGAGGAGTGTAGTCCGACAGGTCATTGG
>CAIQXC010000634.1 GCA_903875675.1 Akkermansiaceae bacterium | reverse complement strand
TGAGCTCACGCCGAAGTCTGCCTGGCACGTCTCCCGAGCAGCAACTTCAATCATTCACCCGAAATTCTGGGTTTCAAGGATTCTTGTGCGGCTCCTGAGCTTGACGGCAATTTCAGGGAATTGACTTTGCTCGACCCTGTCGCGCTTTTGAGGTCGAACACTGAGTTCTGATCTTATGCTGGATGTCTATAATATCAATATTTCTTAACTAACTTGGCGAAATCTTAGTGGCATTAGGCGGGGACGCCGGCGTTCCCCAGCGCAGTGCCGTTGCTTGACCGGGCGGGCTTAAGGCAATTTTTCCGGGCGGCGCTGGCGCTGGTCAAACAGCACCGTTTCCTGATAGCCGGCGGCCCGGGCCACGGCAATCGCTTGGGGAAAATCCCGGCCCACTTGGTCCGGTGCATGGGCATCGGAAGAAAGGACCAAGGGGATGCCGGCCGAGCAAGCCAGCTGCAAAAACCGTGGGTCAGGATAGCATTGGGCGCAGGGTTTGTGCCAACCAGCTGTGTTCAATTCAATCACGCAGCCGGAGGCCGCCACCGCGTCGATTACCGGTTCGTAAAACCGGTCTAAATCACCCGCCGGAACAAACCCGAATTTTTTCACCAGGTCCGGGTGGCCAAGGATATCGAACAATCCGCTTGAGGCCATGGCGGCGTAGGAATTCCAATAATGGGTCCAGAGGCTTTCGAGATCCAGGGCGGCCCAGCGCGCCAACCATTTGGGATTATCGAAGTCCCAGATGCCCATCGCTTCATCGGGCAGGTAGTGAACCGAGCCAATCAGGTAGTCCCACTCATGGCGGCCACTGAGTTGCTCAATCCACGGCTCGCAGCCCGACAGCCAGTCGCATTCCAACCCGGCGCGGATGGCCAGCCGCCCGTTGGCGTGTGACCGTGCCCGCTCGATCCAGCCAAGATACTCTGGCAGTTCGCGCACCAGCATGCGCCAATCGTCAAACGGCTCCGGCAGCAGCGGCGCGTGATCCGAGACACCGAATTCGCTGAGACCGGCCGCCAGGGCGGCGTCCACATAGGCATGGGCGTCGCCCTCGGCGTGGCGGCAAAAGGGGGTATGGCTGTGGTAATCGGCTGGCACGGGGAATTTTTCGGTGGGAATCGGAGTTGAACGAACCGGCGATTTCATACTAGACTCTGGCACGGCGCAAGCGCCGGCATCTCCCATGTCCGATTCCCCTTCAGATTTTCCAGCCGAGAACGTGGTCACCAAGCACCTTCTCGAGCAACTGCGCCGCCATCCCAAACGCGTCGTGTTCACCGAGGGCGAGGACCTCCGCATCCTCAAAGTCGCTGCTCACCTCGTCAAACAGGAAGCCGTCGCCCCCATCCTGCTGGGCAACCGCGAACGCATCCGTGCCCTGGCCGCCGCACACGGGGTCCCGCTCACCTTCATCCATATCGTCGATCCGCCCACCGCCACCGATTTCGGGCTTTTCTGCCGGCGCATGGAAAACATGGCCCGCTACCGCACGCTGCAAGCGGCCAATCCGGCGGAAATTGTTGCCCGCCCGCATTATTTCGGCGCTTTGATGGTCCAATACGGGCAAGCTGATGCCATTGTCGGTGGCAACCAATCGATGCCCGCAGCCTTTTTTCGAGCTTTGATCCAGACGATCAAGCCGCTCCCTCACGTCGCCAAAATCTTTGCCACCAGCCTGGTCTTGGGTGCCAACCTCAAACACCTCGGCAACGACGGCGTGCTGTTCCTAGCCGATACCGGTCTCATTCCCAACCCAACCGTCGAAGACCTCGCTGCCATCGCCCTCGAAACCGGTAAACTCGCACGCCACTTCCTCGGCCGCCCCCCACATGTCGCCATGCTCAGCCACTCCACCAAGGGCTCAGCCAGCACGCCCGATGCCAAACGCATGGCCGCCGCCGCCGCCCTTGCCCGTGAGCAGGCCGCTGCCGAATTTCTCGAAATCGAGATCGAAGGCGAGCTGCAAGCCGATGTGGCTATCGACCCAACAGCCGCAGAAACCAAGTTGCCCGGTGCGGAATCGCGCTCGTCCGCCGACGTGCTGGTGTTTCCCAATCTGGATGCCGCCCACATCTCACTCAAGCTCCTCCAGCACCTCGCCGGTGCCCAGGTCTATGGCCGCATCATCCTTGGCCTCTCGCGTCCTGCCGCTCAAATCCCCCTCGCCGCCTCCCTCGACACCATTTTCGGCACCACCGCAGCCGTCGCCGTCGAGGCCATCAAATTCCACCAGCTTTACCCCGACTCCGACTTCTGAGCCTGCTCCATCGGCAGTCCGGTGATCTGAGCGATGATCTCGGGGGCGATGCCTGCCGCTTTCATTCCCGCCGCCGTCTCGAGCAAAGTCTCGGCCTTCCCCTCGGCCTTCCCCTCGGCCTTCCCCTCGGCCTTCCCCTCGGCCTTCCCCTCGGCCTTCCCCTCGGCGAATTTCCCACTCAGCAGGCTACGCTCGATCCTCACGGCGTCCCAAAATCCGTCATAGAGGGCGAGTTGTTCGCGTGTGAAACCGCATTCCTCGGCGATGCCCAGGGCCTGACGCAGCGGCTCGTTGATCCCGACCTGGGCGCTGAATTCTTCCACTGAAAGATGCCCCTGACTGCCCGCATCCCCAGCTTCCCGCAGGAATTTGAGCCAGGCCCAGCGCAGTTTGCGCGCATCCTGCGGGTTGGTTTCACGGTATTTGGGCAATTCCACGAAAATCAGGCGCAAGCCCTCAAGCACCCGCTGCGGGTTGCCGATTTCCACAATCTGATAGTCATGGTAGTAGGCATCTGGATCGGGATCGAAGGTGGCATCCAACAAGCTCAGGCCCCAGACCGGGCAGAGCAGATCGTAGCTCTCGCTTTTTTCCAACTGTCGCACGTAGGCCTTGCTAGCGTTGAAGAGCACCCTTTGCAGAAACGAGCCGGTCCATTGCATCTGCATTTCCACGATAAACTGGCGGCCGCTAGCATCTTTGCAGCGCACATCGACGATGCTGTTTTTGATGACCGGGATGTCCGGCACCTGCTCGCTGGGCAAATACTCCAGCGAAGCGATGTATTGGCTCTCGTCCGAAAACGGCAACATCCCATTGAGAAAATTCCGCAAAATCTCCGGGTGCTCACCGAAAATCCGCTTGAACACCAAGTCACTGCGCGGATCAAGAAAATGTGCCATGTCCCCAACAGCATGGCTTGCTGAGGGCTGCTGTCAAGCCGACGGATCTGGACAAACCCAGCCTTGCTCATCAAACGCCCTGCCTACCCGCCCGAGGTTAGTTATGTTAGATTGACTTGGCCACCCCCGTCATTACATTCGGCCCGTTGATGACTCTGCCATTTTTCCGACTCATTGCTGTGGTACTCGCCATGTCCGGCCTGGCCCAGGCCCAGCTTGCCACCTCACTGCGCCTCTCCAAGACGCAATACCTCTCCGGCGAGCCCATTATCGCCACCGTCACCGTCACCAATCACGCTGGCCGCGACATCGTGTTCCAAGGCGAGGCCCAACGCCCGTGGCTCGACTTCGTCATCACCAACACCCACGGCGACTCGGCCACCCCCACCGGCCATAGCAGCTTCGGTGCCCTGACGATTTCCGCCGGCCAAACATTGTCACGCCAAGTCGACCTCTCCGCGCTTTTTCAACTCACCGACCCCGGTACCTACGCCACCACCGCCACCGTCCGCATGCCCGGTCACGACGGCGAAACCACCACCACCAACCGCGTGTTCCTCACCGTCAGCCCGGGCCGCCCGTATTGGACACAAAAAGTAGGCATCGGCGACCGCTCCGGCAAAACCCGCGAATTCCGCGTTCTCAATTTCAGTGGCGATCAAAAATCCCAGATCTACGCCCAAGTCCTTGATGGCCGCAGCGGCCTTCCTATCCGCACCTACTCTCTCGGCGAGGCCCTGCTCCTGCGCAAACCCAGCGTCACCGTGGATAAAAACCAACGCATGCATGTGCTCTTTCTCACCAGCCCGGATACTTGGATCCATTGCCAGATCGATACCGACGGCCAACTCGCCAATCGCGCCATCCACAAGTCCGGCCCCCAGGGAGATCCTCTCCTCATGACCGCCCCGGACGGCAGTGTCAGCGTTTCTAATAGCATCCTCTATGATCCCAAGGCCGCCGCCGCAGCTCGCGCCAAATTCCGCAAACTCTCCGAACGCCCATCCATCACTTTCTAGCGCAACCTCCGCAAAATTCACTTTTCCAAAAAAAACGCTTTACAATTTTATAAATTATCAATATTTCCAAACTATCTGCAACGCCTCACAACCCATGAAAAAATTTTTGCAATGGATGACGGTTTTGGCTCTCCTCGCCATGGGGACAGCCGCGCAAGCTGCGGGGTTTCGCACGGTGGTCATTGATCCCGGCCACGGCGGGCATGATAGAGGGGGGCAATCGGGGCAAGTGTACGAAAAGCATCTGGCCTTGGACACCGCCATCCGCTTGGAAAGCCAACTGCGCCAACGCGGCATCAACACCGTATTGACCCGCCGCAGCGACTACTTCGTGTCTCTGCCTGAACGGGTCAACCTCGCCAACGGTTACCGCGACGCCATTTTTGTTGCAGTTCATTACAACTACACATGGAAGAGCGACGTCAGCGGCTTGGAGACCTACTACTGCACCCCGCAAAGCCAGCAGCTCGCCCAATGCGTCCATGCCTCGGTGACGGCCCGCGTTCCCAGCCCCAACCGCGGAGTGAAATTTGCCCGCTACTTTGTCATACGTAACACGACCATCCCTGCCATTTTGGTGGAATGCGGGTTTGTGAGCAACCCCAGCGAACGGGAGCGGATGAAATCTGCTTGGTTTCGTGACGGGTTGGCCCGCGGCATCGCCGAAGGGATCATGCGCTATCGCAACAGTTATTGAGCCGCCCGCGTTATCGACCCGCATGCCATTGCTTCTCGGCGTCAATATTGATCACATCGCCACCCTGCGCCAAGCCCGTTACGCCCGCAGCCCGCAGGCTCATAACGCGGAACCCTCACCGCTGGTGGCCGCTTTCGACGCGCTGGCAGGCGGTGCCGACTCACTGACCGTCCACGTCCGCAGCGACCGTCGTCACATGCAGGATGCTGATGCGCTGCAGATCCGTGCCGAGCTGCCACTGCCGCTGAATTTTGAGATGGGTGTGACTGCGGAGATGCTGGCCTTTGCCCGGCAATTGAAGCCGGACTTTGCCTGTCTGGTGCCGGAAAACCGTGCGGAAATCACCACCGAGGGCGGTCTGAATGTCGTCGGAAATTTTGGCTCAACCCTCGATGCCGTAACTCAACTCCAGGATAATGGCATCCGGGTGAGTTTGTTCATTGATCCGGATCTACCCCAAGTCGAAGCTGCCGCCCGCTGCGGAGCCAGCATGATCGAGCTGCACACCGGCGCATTCGCCAACGCCTCCGATGATCTGAGAGAGTTCGAAATCGCCCGTCTCGCCGCTGCTGCCCGCGCCGCCCATGCCGCCGGCCTCCAAGTCAATGCCGGCCATGGCATCAATTACTCCAATATCTCCCACCTCTGGGCCTTGCCCTATCTCGCAGAACTAAACATCGGCCACAGCATCGTCGCCCGCGCCCTGCGCGTCGGCCTCACCCAAGCCGTCCGCGATATGCAACAACTTATGGCCACTTACCCGCCTCATGTCCAATGACGGTCCACGGCATCGGCATCGACGTGGTGGAAGTGGCACGCCTTGCCACCGCCATCGCCCGCCATGGCGAAGCCATTCTCGCCCGCCTTTTCACCCCCGCCGAGCGGGCCTACTGCGATACCAAGAAAAATCCATCGATCCATTACGCCGCCCGCTTTGCCGCTAAGGAAGCGGTTGCCAAGGCCCTCGGCACCGGCATCGGTGCCCATGCCAACTGGCTCGATCTCGAAGTCACTCACGGACCCGGCGGAGCCCCCGCCCTCGGCCTTCACGGAGCGGCCGCCGCCTATGCCGCGGCCCATGGCATATGCGACATCCAAATCAGCCTGACCCACACCCACGCCCACGCCGCCGCCAATGCCATCGCCCTCAAAGAAGACAAGGCTTGAATTTATCGGGGCTGGGCCTTACTTCAGACGTCGGAGGTGGCATTTGACGGAGGTGAAGCCAAACCGTTGAGCCGCCATTATTTCACCAGCCATTAGAGTCCCCCGGACGTTGAGACCCGCAAAGCCCCTATGAACCATCCCTTGTTGCTGCTCCCCATCGCCTTGTTGCTCGGCTCATGTAAACTCGGCCCGGATTTCAAGCTACCCGCCGCGAGTGGCGGCAGCCAGTGGAAGGAAACACGCGATACGAGTGGCGAGCCACTGCCGGACGAGTGGTGGAAACTCTTTAGAGATGCCAAGCTCAATCAACTCGTGGAGCGCTCTCTGGCCGCCAACCATGATCTGGCAGCCGCCAAAGCCCGTGTGGAAACCGCCCGCGCCTTAGTCGGAGTGGATCGTGCCCGACTCTTTCCCACGCTTAATCTGGCCACCAGCGCAGGCGTCAACCGCTCGTCAGACAACGTGGTCAACAGCTCCGTGATGAAGCTCACCAACAATGACTTTCGCAGCAGCTTCAAGCTTGCCTACGATCCGGACTTATGGGGGCGCAACCAGCGCCTGCTCGAAAGTTCCACCGCCCAAGCGGCCGCCAGCGCCGCCCTGTTCGACGCCCAGCGCTTGGGATTGGCCACCGAAGTGGCCCGTCAGTATTTCGTGTTGCGCGGCTTGGATGCCCAGGAAGCTGTCGTCAAAGACACCCTGGTGAGCCGCAAGGAAGCGCTCGACTTGCAGCAAACCAAGACTGACGCCGGTTTGACCGACGGCTTGGCCACCAGTCGCGCTCGCACCGAGTTGGAACTTGCCAACAACGATTTGGCGGTTGTCCAACGCCAGCGCAGCTCGGCGGAACATGCCCTGGCCGTGTTGTGCGCTGCCCGGCCGGCCGATTTCTCGCTGCCCGCCAAGGTGGTGGAACCGGTCCTACCGACCCTGCGAGTCGGGGTGCCCGGCAGTGTCCTGTTGCGCCGCCCGGACGTGCGGGCCGCCGGCCAACAATTGCGAGCT
>CAIQXC010000633.1 GCA_903875675.1 Akkermansiaceae bacterium | reverse complement strand
CTACCGGGAACGACAACTCTGGAGACTCGCCGAGACCGGTTCAGCGGTCAAGGCCGGCGCATTGCCCGACGACGGCCCGGAGGGGTTCCCCACGGCCATGCGTGAGGACCGGTCCGCTTGCCTGTGGCTCGGCACCTTGAAAACGGGCCTGTTCCGATTCAATCAGGACGGCGGGGTAAGCGCACCTCTATCCCAACAAACCATCCTCGCGCTGCAAGAAGACCGGGAGGGAAATTTGTGGGTCGGCACGCGCGGTGGCGGCTTGAATCAATTGAAGCCAAGGGTCATCGAAATGCTCAACACCGGTTCCGCGACCCCGAATGAGCCCGTGCAGTCGCTCTGCCAGGATACCCAGGGAAGGTTGTGGGCCGTCGTCTGGCCCGACGGACGACTCATCCGCAGTGCGGGTCTGGGCCAGGCATGGTCCCCTTTGTCGCTGATGGAAAGTCGCTCCATTCCCGGCAGCGAGTGCGTGGCAGCCGATCCCCGGGGCGGAATCTGGATCGGCACTGACAACGCAGGTATCCTGCACTGGCAAGACGGAGGGGTGACGGAAACCCTCGACCGAACCAAGGGATTGGCCACCAATCAGGTCGGCGCTTTGCTAGCGAGCGCCTCGGGCGACCTTTGGATCGGCCCCAGATCGGCCGAGGTCCTGCAGTGCCGCAAGGACGGGCAACTCCGAACCTTCCAACTGCCATCCGGCGGCGGGTCGGTCATCGCCCTGGCAACAGATGCCACCGGCGACTGCTGGGTGGCGACCTACGGCTGCCGCTTGCTGCGGGTACACGCTGAGGTCCTGACAGACGAAACCGCAGGCACCTTGGCGGCTCCTTGCGAGATCCGAAGTCTGTTAGGAACAGCAGACGGCAGCCTGTGGATCGGTTACGCCGGCCAAGGGCTGGGGCGGCTCAAAGCCGGACGATTCAGCCAGTGGCGCAGCGGCCAGGGACTGCACGACGATTATATCTGCAACATCCTGCCCGACGGGCGCGGCCGACTGTGGTTCGCAGGCAACCGCGGCATTTTCAGCGTGTGCGAAAAAGACCTGGACGACTGCGATGCCGGCCGGACCACGCGTGTCCGCTCAGTGGCTTATGGCCGCAACGACGGGCTGCTGCGTTTGCAGGCGAACTTCAATTTCTGGCCGGGCGCGCAGCGTGGCACGGATGGCAGCTTGTTGTTTGCCATGCAGTCGGGCATCGCCGCCGTGTCTGCAAACAATCTCCAGGAGAATCCTGAGCCTCCGCCAGTGGTCATCGAACGGGTCACCGCCAATGCTCAAACCGTGGCGGCTTACCAGGCGGGCCAAGGTCCGGCCCCCCCCAATGCCACCGTGCCGCTCGAATTGGGCCGCAGCGGCACTCACCTACACCTCGCGCCGGGCCAGCGGCGCGTCGAGTTTGCTTTCACCGCTTTGACGTTCACAAAACCGGAAACCATCTCCTTCAGGTACCGACTGCTCCCCATCGACAAGGTCTGGATCGAGGCCGACTCCTTGCGCTCCGCCACCTATG
>CAIQXC010000632.1 GCA_903875675.1 Akkermansiaceae bacterium | reverse complement strand
TTAAGTTTTAGAGTCTCAAAAACAGCCTGAAAAATGGCCAAAAAAAGGCAAAAAAAGTGAAAAAAAAGTGAAAAATAGCGGGTTCTAACAACCTTCTAAGAAACTCGGGTCAGGCGAGAATCGGCGTGATGACCTTGCCCTTGATGTCGGTCAGACGGTAGTCGCGGCCTTGGAATCGATAGGTCAGGCGAGTGTGATCAATGCCTAGCAAGTGCTGCATGGTGGCGTGGAGGTCATGCACATCGACGGGGTCCTGGACGGCGTGGTAGCCGAATTCGTCGGTGGCACCGTGACTGATGCCTGGCCGGACGCCGCCGCCGGCCATCCAGACGCTGAAGCCCTTGTTGTGATGATCGCGACCGTTGCCGCCTTGGGACATGGGAGTGCGGCCGAATTCGCCGCCCCAAATGACCAGAGTATCCTGCAACATTCCGCGTTGTTTCAGATCGGTGAGCAGGGCCATGCAGGCGCGGTCGATTTCCTCTGCCTTGTAGCTGATGCCCTGTTTGATATCGCCGTGATGATCCCAGTCCTTGTGATAGAGCTGGATGAAACGCACGCCACGTTCGGCCAGACGGCGTGCCATCAGGCAGTTGTAGGCGAACGAGCCATCGCCGGGTTTGCAGCCGTAGAGGGCCATGACGGAGGCGGGTTCCTTGGCCAAATCCATCAACTCAGGCACGCTCGATTGCATCTTGAAGGCCATTTCGTACTGGGCGATGCGGGTGCTGATCTCCGGATCATGCACCAGTGCGTCGTGCTCGGCGTTGAGGGCGTTGATGGCGTTGACGACGTCATGCTGGCGCTCTGCGGAGGTGCCGGGCGGCGGGTTGAGATACATGACCGGATCGCCGGTGCCACGGAGGTGAACCCCCTGATAGCGGCTCGGCAGAAACCCGCTGGCCCACTGGCGGGCGGCGATGGGTTGATTTTGTCCGCCTCGGCCACTCGAGGTGAGTACCACAAATCCCGGCAGTGATTGAGCCTCGCTGCCCAAGCCGTAGATCGTCCAGGCACCCATGCTCGGGCGTCCGGCGATTTGCGAGCCGGTGTTCATGAACATGTGGGCGGGGTCGTGATTGATGGCGTCGCTGGTCACCGAGCGAATGATGCAGAGCTCGTCTGCCACCGTTCCTAGCAAAGGCAGCAGGGCACTGAACTCATGGCCGCACTTGCCATACTTTTGAAATCCATGTTGCGGCGCGAAACAATTCAGCGGCTGGCCCTGGAGCTGCGCAATCTGCTGCCCCTTCGTCAGACTGTCCGGCATCGGCTTGCCGTGCATTTGTTCCAACAGCGGCTTGTAATCGAAGGTTTCCAAGTGCGATGGACCGCCGGCCATGCTGAGGAAAATCACCCGCTTGGCCCGCGGCGCGTGGTGGGGGGCGGCCAGCGTGCCTGGCAAGCCACCGGCCGACGCGTCGTTGCCTAGCAAGTTGGCCAAGGCTGCGGCGCCAAAGCCATAAGAAGCCTGTTTGAGAAACGCCCGGCGGTGGATGTTGGGAAATGGGGACATGATCTGAGAAAGGGTTGGGTTTCAGGAACGGGTGATGAATTCGTGCAGGTTTAACACCACGCGGGTGATGCTGCTCCAAGCCGCGAGCTCAGCCGGGTCAAGTCCGGCAGGGACAGGCCGGCCGGCCTTGGCGATGGCGGCGGCGGCGGCGGCATCCGCCTTGAATTGCGCCCGGTGATTTTCCAGCAACGCCAGCAGTGTTCCGCGCTCGGCGACAGTGGGCGGGCGCTGCAGCGTCTCACGCAACAACCAAGTGATGCGTGCTGAATCATCGCCGGGGACCTCGCTGAGCAAGCGGGCTGCCATCGCCTTGGCTGCCTCAACAAAGCTGGGGTCGTTGAGCAGGGCGAGGGCCTGCTGCGGGATGTTAGACCGGGCCCGGTCCGCGGTGCATTCTTCTCGGCTCGGCGCGTCAAATGCCAACAGTGACGGGTGCAGAAACATCCGTTGCCACCAGGTGTAGAGGCCGCGGCGGTACTGCGCATCGCCGGTGGATGCGTCCCAGGTGCGTGTCGGAAAATTGAGATTTTCCCAGTAGCCGTCCGGCTGATAGGGTTTGACGCTGGGTCCGCCGATGGTCCGGACGAGCAGGCCGGAGGTGCCGAGTTCGAAGTCGCGGACGAATTCGGCATCGAGGCGGAAGCGGCACTGGCGGGTGAGTTCGCGGTTTTCGGGGTCGCGCGCCAGCATCTCGGGGGTAGCCTCGGAGGTGAGCTGATAGGTGCGACTGGTGACCATCAGGCGGACCATGGCCTTCACATCCCACTTGTGATCCATCATTTCGGCAGCCAGCCAATCCAGCAACTGGGTGTTGGCGGGCATCTCGCCTTGGAGGCCGAAGTCCTCCTGCGTCTTGCTCAGGCCAACCCCGTAAAACAGCTTCCACAAACGGTTGACGAGCACCCGGGCGGTGAGCGGATTGTCACGAGAGACAATCCACTGGGCGAGATCGAGTCGGTTAGGCTCACGACCCTCGATGGTGGGTTTTGGCAGGTAGCTTGGCAGCGCGGCAGTGACTACCGGGGCACTTTCGTTTTGGAAATCGCCGCGTGGTAGCACTCGAACGATTTTTTTGTTAGCCGAACTACGGGTGACGATGCAGAGGTTGGTTTCGGCGAGGGATTTTTGTTTAGCCTTGAGATCATCCAGGGTCTTGCGGAGGTCAGCCAACTCGGGAGCATGGGCCTTGTAGGCATCGAGCAGCTGCTTGGCTTCCGGCTCCGATCGCTCGCCTGCTGGCTTTTCAAACCCTTTCATCCAGGCGTCCTTGGCCCCGGCGTCCAGCTGGGCCTTGCCCCAGGCGTCGATGCGCTGGAGGATGTCGGGCGGGTTCTGGTCGTAGGTTTGCTGGGCCTCGAGCAACTGGGCCTGCACGGTGGCGGCCGCCTGTTGCATGGCCTCGTTGAGGACCGGGATGCCGGCATCGGGGGCGGCGATGATCGGTTCATCGATATCGGCGAAAAACGCGCCCATTGCATAGAAATCCTTGGATAAGGTAGGATCGAACTTGTGGTCGTGGCACTGGGCACACAGCCACGTTTGAGCCACCCACACCGTGCCGACAGCCCGCACCCGGTCCTCCATGTAGCGCACCTCGTAATCCTTGGCTTGGGCGCCGCCCTCGTCGGTGGTAAGCAGCAATTTATTAAAACACGAGCCCACCCGCTGTTCGACGCTGGGATTGGGCAACAAGTCGCCTGCCAGATGTTCAATGGTCATTTGATCAAACGGCTTGTTATTATTGAAAGCGGAAATCACATAATCGCGAAACGGTGAGACGTTGCGCCCCTTGTCAGAATGGTATCCCGCACTGTCGGCATAGCGCACCAAATCCAGCCACCACACCGCCATCCGCTCGCCGTAGGCCGGCTCTCCCAACAAGCGGTCCACGAGTTTTTCATAGGCATCAGGCGCTTGATCCTGCTGGAATGCCTCCACTGCGGCGGGCGGTGCCGGCAGGCCGTGCAAGTCGGCGTAGAGGCGGCGTGCGAGGGTGCGGCGGTCGGCTTGGGCGGCGGGGTGGAGGCCGAGTTCCTTTTGGCGGACGCCGACCAAGGCGTCGATGGGATGGCCGGTGGAAGGCTCCAGCGGCGGCTTGGCGACTGGCAGATACGCCCAGTGCGCCTGATATTCCGCCCCCTCGGCGATCCATTGGACGAGCATCGCCTTCTGCTCATCAGTCAGGGACTTATGACTTTCCGCAGGGGGCATCTGGTCGATTTTATCCGTCGTCTGGATGCGTTTCACCAAGGCGCTCTGCTGTGGCTCGCCGGGGACGATAGCGGGCTCGCCGGATTTGGCGGGTTTCAAGGCATCCTCGCGCAGGTCGAGGCGCAGCTTTGCTTTGCGTTTGGTGGCATCCGGCCCATGGCAGGTGAAACACTGGTCCGACAACAAGGGCCGGATGTGGCGGTTATACGAAATTTTCTGCGCCGCCCCTGCTTGAAAAGGAGCAAGGGCCAGCGTGAAAACCATCAGGCACCAAGTGAACTGCATGGCGGCGAGCTTAGCGCGTTGGAAGCCCAATGCAAATCCTGACTAGCGAAAATCCGGAATTTCAGGGGTTAATCTCAGAAGTACCAAGGTCTTGACGAACGGTGGGTTGGCAACGAACGTTGCGGGGCCTCACCCAAATCCTCACATGAACGACATTCCCATCGATCTCGGACTATTTTTCGGACGCTTCCACCCACTGCTGGTGCATCTGCCCATCGGCTTTCTCGTGCTGCTCATCAGCTTGGAAGCCTTGGCCTGCCTGCCATGGTTCCGTGGCCTGCGCAGCGCCCGCAGTGCCATTCTCGCTCTCACCCTGCCAGCCACCGCCTTGAGCGCCGGTTGCGGATGGCTGCTAGCACGCGGCGGGGAATATGACGCAAAACTGCTCGACTGGCACATGTGGGCTGGTTTCGGCATGGCGGGTGGCTGCCTGCTGGTGTTGATTTTGCACGGGTTGAATTGGCGCAAAACCTACGGGGTGGTGGTGGTGCTGCTATTTTCGGGGCTGTTAGTCACCAGTCATTACGGCGGTTCGCTCACTCATGGCAGCGATTACCTGACGCGGTACCTGCCGGCGCTCCAACGCCAAATCAACGGCGAAGCCGCACCTGCGGCAACCGCCGCAGGCAACAACGCCGCAACCAACCCATCGGCATTTGCCAGCCTCGTGCAACCGTTGATGAC
>CAIQXC010000631.1 GCA_903875675.1 Akkermansiaceae bacterium | reverse complement strand
GCCAAACACCAACCATCAGTGCTCACATCGGGTCGGCGAGGCCCAATTGCCGCCTGCCAACCTTTGCGTTCTGACAGGATTGAGGGGTGATGGACGGGTTCGCGAAATTCTAACGGACGAAATGGCGGCCGGTGGCATTGGCAGGCCGGACTTGAGTTTTGATGCCCGCCGGGTGGTGTTTTCCTATGCCGCACCTCGTCAACCGGCCACGGCCTATGGCAGTGGGGTTCATGGTGTGCGTGGCGGCCCTTGTTTTGCCTATGATATCTACGAGGTCGGTCTTGACGGCGGTGGCCTGCGCAGGCTCACAAACAGTCCTGAGGTTGAGGATACCGAACCGTGCTATCTGCCAGATGGGAGGATCGCCTTCACCACTTCGCGCGAAGGCCGTTATGTGCAGTGCGGTGACTGGGCGCTGGTTTGCGGGATTTTCTCGATGAACCCGGATGGAAGCGCCCCACGCAAGATCACCGAGGCGCAGGAAGGTGAGTTCTATCCGAGCATGCTGGAGGACGGCCGCATCCTTTATACCCGCTGGGACTATGTGATGAAGGGTTACAACGTGATCCAACAATTGTGGGCGGTCAATCCGGACGGCACACACGCCCAACTTGCCTATGGTGATTGGTATTCCTTTTCCCGCGGGCCCATCGGCCTGTATGAAGCCCGGCAAATTCCCGGAACCGGCAAGGTGATTGCCACCGGGGCTGCCCATCACAACACCTGCGTGGGGCCGCTTATGATCGCTGATCTTGCGCTCAATCGCCTTGGCCCGGCGGGCTTGACGAATGTGACGCCGGAGGTGGGCTACCCGGAGTGCGGTGGATTGCTGGATGAGCGGGCAGCCAATCCGCCATGCGCACCAGTGATAAGCAACGTGGACAGCCCAGCGGGTTGGTATAGTTCGCCATATCCTCTAACTGAATCACAGCACCTCGCATGCTACTCATTTGAACGCAGCAGCACGGCACCAGCCGGGTTTGCGATCTATCTGATAGATATTCACGGCAACAAGGAATTGATCTATCGTGGCGCGGGATTTTCGTGCTATTCCCCGATACCGGTGCGGGCGAGGCCAGTGCCAAGGGCGATACCAGACTCGGTGAGCGGCGTTGCACCGAGGACCCCAGGCAAGCTGGTTCTCTACGATGTGTATCAAGGGCTTGAGGGAGTGGAGCGAGGCACGGTGAAGTATCTGCGGGTGATGGAGGCGCACCCCAAGACCGGGCACACATGGCCCCAACGGATGGATTTTGGAGTGAACTGCGGCTGGGATGGTCGCTCTGTGTTAGGGACGGTTCCCGTTGAAGCGGATGGATCGGCAAACTTTGAAGTACCCGCCGGCAAGATGTTGTTTTTCGAGGCACTGGATGCCAACTATCTTGAAGTTCGGCGCATGCGCAATTACATCAATCTGATGCCTGGTGAGAATGCCAGTTGCATCGGTTGTCACGAGTCGCCATCCACCGTACCCTCGGCTCCGACGCTCAATACCATGGCGTTGAGTAAGGCACCTTCACACATCGAGCCGCCGCCCTGGGGGACGGATATTGTTAGTTTTCCCAAGTTGATCCAACCTATACTTGATCGACACTGTGTTAACTGCCACGACGGGTCGCGAGGAAAGGACAAGGGGTTTGACCTGCGAGGAAGCAAGCTGGTCCAAGCCCCCACGGGTTACGATGCGGACGAAGGACCCCAGCACTTGGTTAGCTCATCATTTTTAAATTTGCTGCCGTATGTGAGTTATATCAAGGTTGGGGGTTATCAGGGGGAGAAGTTGCCGCTCAAGCCATACGCCTCCGGGTCGGGCGCGAGCCCCGTGATGAAATTGCTAGCCAAGGGTCATGACGACGTGGCGCTAACATCGGTTGAGTGGCAGGCGATGGCCGCATGGATCGATTGCAATGCGCCCTATTACGGTGACTGGTCGGAAGTGGTGGTGCAGGGCGCGGTGGCATTTGTTAGTGAAGGTGATGCCGAGCGTGGTGGAGCAGCGCAGCGGCGCGCTGTGTTGCAGACCGGTGCGTCAGGCGTCCGGCTTGCCGCCTATCTTAATTGCGGTGTGCAGGAGAAGGACGGAGTCAACGGCGGGCCGATGTTGACGCAGACGGTTGGCAGTGGCTATAGCTTTGCGTGTCAGATTCCAGAATTACCGATCACCCAGAAGACGGTTAGTTTTGACGGTCAGGCATTGCGGTTTGTGCTGACGGATGTCAATTCGGCAGAGGCATACACCTTGGGGTTGAGCTGGTGGGATTATGATGCTGCGGGGCGGGTGCAGAGTGTTCTGGCAAAAAACTGCAGGACGGGCACGACGTGCGTATTGATCGATCACCAGCCACTGCCAAGCTACACGGATCGCAAACTCTTGCCGGAAGCCAGAATGGTGACGCTGCCGGCCGCCATTCTAGCGGGTGGGGGTGACGTTGAGCTGAGCGTCCGCAGGGACCAGGGTGCCAACGCGGTGATTTGCGAGATGTGGCTGCTGGCGTCACCGTGAGGCAACGCGGAGTACAGAACCTCAGCAAACGACTTCTATTTGGGCATGGAGGGGAAGGTGGATTCCCCTGAAGTGCCGACGCAATAGTAACTGTCGTTAGGCATCTGAGATATATTGATAGCGGCGCTCTGTGAGCGTCGATGTGAATGGTATGGCGCGTGTCGAATAGCCGGGTTCATTGGCGGTTCATGGTCATCGGCGGTCACAGACACACCGCTAGTGGCGTAGCTGCGGCGTCTCGCCGCAGGCCGTGGCTGCGCGCCTCCGGCCGCAGTGTCCATGCGAAAGTGAATTCGGCGTGCGCCCAGCCCGGCGCATTCTCTAAGCATGGGCTGCCACTTGGCACGCGCCGCGGGACGCGGCACGCACGGCCTGCGGCCGGAGGCACGCAGCCACG
>CAIQXC010000630.1 GCA_903875675.1 Akkermansiaceae bacterium | reverse complement strand
CGGGCTGCTGGCCATTCCGATCCTGGCAGGATCGGCTGCATACGCCGTTGCCGAAACCTTCGGTTGGCGTTATGGCCTCTATCGCCGCTTCAAGCGTGCGCGTGGCTTCTATCTGACGATTTCCGCCATGATACTTATCGGGTATGGCATGAATTTCGTACAGGCAATCAGTCCCGTCAAAGCGCTGTTTTATTCTGCCGTGTTGAATGGCGTGGTGGCCGTACCGCTTCTGATAGTCCTGATGTTAATATGCAACAATCGGAAGATCGTGAAATCCAAAGTTAACGGGCGGATCTCCAATATTTTGGGATGGCTTACCGTGGTGATTATGGCTTCGGCGGTAGCCCTGATGTTTCGGGCGATGTGGTCCAGTCCCGGCCAGGCTCCCTGATAACCCCGTATGGCACTGGCAATCAATTGTAACAAGCAACAGCAGGTGATCTCTATGAACACTCCCATGTTTCTAATCAGAGAGACCGTCCGCCAGTGGAATGCCCATCGTGTGCCGAGAATGGGCGCTGCGCTGTCCTTCTATACAGTCTTCTCCCTTGCCCCTCTCGTTATTGTCACTCAATCCTTGGTCAGTCTGGCTGTGGCGCGCAAAACTGCGAGCGCTGCGATGGTAAATCAAGTCCGAGACATGGTCGGCAATGAGGGAGCAGACACCGTGAGAATGATTCTATGTAAAGCTGCCGATGTGCACGCTGGCCCGTGGGAAACAATGCTTGGCTTTGGTGTTTTACTGGTTGGCGCTTCTGGGGTATTCAGTGAGTTGCAGAACTCGCTGAATGAGATTTGGGATGTGGGTCCGCGACACCATCCCGTATTTGCATTGCTCAAAGAACGCGCCACCTCGTTTGTTATGGTTCTGGTCATGAGTTTGCTCCTGCTCCTGTCGTTTCTCTTGTCCGCCGGGGTGGCGATGGTAAACAACTTCTTGCATGGAATTTCACCCGGACTTAGTGATGCTTGGGAGCTTGGCAATTCAGGCGTATCGCTGTTTATGACGGTCATTCTGTTTGCACTGATCTATAGGGTGGTGCCTGACACCCGCATCCTTTGGCGAGACGTCTGGGCTGGTGCCTTGATCGCCGCAGTCCTCTTCGTAGTCGGGAAATTCGTTCTGGCCTTCTACTTTGGTCGGAGTGCCATTGCCTCGAACTATGGCCCTGCAGGTCCACTTATCATTATTCTGCTCTGGGTCTTTTACTCGGCGCAGATCTTCTTTTTCGGTGCCGAATTCACACGGGTTTACGCAATCCACTGCGGCTCGCAGAGATCTGAAGTCGGCCCGAAGCCTATTGACGCCATCTAAATAGTCTCGCAGCGTGGGCGTCCGCCATGGGGCCTTCACTTCCTTTTGCTTCTTGGATGACCGGCTTCCATGACGGTCGATATTCCGATGCGTCGCGATACCATCCGTAAGGACTCGTCGGCTGAAAGTAGGGTAACACCCCATCGCGTGGTTGTCGGGCAATCGGATACTCTACCACCGGGCTGCATCACTAGCTACGCAGGATAGTCCTCACTAGGCGACTATTCGGATTGCCCGAATATATATATTCATTCTCCTATTGACAAACTCAATGAATTTTCCTAACTTCACTTTGTATGAAAAAGTACACCCTGACATTATTATTGACCGCATCACCGATCTTTGCCGGTGCTCCCACTCCGGTCCCCGCATCGCAATACAACACCGAACAAGGATTGACCTTAGGTATAGAGCCCATGGCGCTAGCCCCCTATTCATCTAGCAGCTGGGATAAAAACGATTATACCTTCGCGGGTCGTG
>CAIQXC010000629.1 GCA_903875675.1 Akkermansiaceae bacterium | reverse complement strand
CCGTTGGCCAGCAACCATGCGTCATGCGTGAGGCCCGTGGATTGTTGCCATTCGACCTCACCCGCTGCGGAGAGCAGCATCAGGCCATTTCCCGACGCCAAGAGTTTGCCTCCGACGTTTCCTGTGATGCCTTCAGCTTGCGCGTTTGCGCTGCCGATTACCAGCATCGCCGCCAGCCATGTGGCCTGCATGATCTGTTTTTTGCTTGTTGTTTTCATGGATGTTAAATGATGGTTCAGTTGGGTGTTAGGGAGTATTTCAGAATGCCGTGTCTGGCGAGGCATTCACCCACTTTTCGGATTGAATCACCTTGGTTTCCCCGTTGGCACGGACGGTGGCCTGCCGACCATCGTTAGAGGCGACGCGGTAGGAGGTGAGTTTGCCATCCTTCCATGTGATATCCACCTCAAATCCGCCGCGTGCCCGCAGGCCCTTGATGCTGCCGGCGGGCCAAGCCTTGGGCAGGGCGGGCAGCAGGTCGATCTCGCCGGTGTGGCTTTGCATGAGCATTTCGGCGATGCCCGCGCAGCCGCCGAAGTTGCCATCGATCTGGAACGGCGGGCAGCTGTCGAACATGTTAGGCAAAGTGCGGGGAGGTGTCATCAGCATGGCTAGCAATTTATAGGCATGATCGCCGTCGAGCAGTCTGGCCCAGAGGTTGATGCGCCAGCCGACGCCCCAGCCGGTGGCGTCGTCGCCGCGGATCTGCAATGACTTGCGCACGGCGGCGGCGAGTTCCGGGGTGCCGCGAGGGGTGATTTGGGCGCTTGGATAGAGTCCGTAGAGATGTGAGACGTGGCGGTGCTGGATCTCTGGTGCTTGCATGTCCCAGTCATCCAGCCATTCCTGGAGTTGGCCCTCTTTGCCGATTTGGTTGGGTGCCAAGCGTGAGCGTGTGGCATTGAGTTTAGCACGCAAGTCGGCGTCCACACCTAGAATCTCGGAGGCATGGATGCAGTTGCTGAACAAGTCGCGGATGATTTGGCTATCCATCGTCGGGCCGGCGCAAACGCTTGCGCCGCCGGGATGGGTATTTTCCGGGGAGAGCGACGGACAGGTGACCAGCCACTTGTGTTTCGGCTCTTCGACGAGTGTATCGAGGAAGAACTGAGCCGCTCCTTTCATGATCGGATAGGCTTGGGCGAGATACTTCTTGTCGCCGCCGAACTCGTAGCGATCCCAGAGGTTTTTGCAGAGCCATGCGCCGCCCGTCGGCCAGAAGCCCCAGGTCGGGCCGTCGATGGGTGCGGTGGCCCGCCACAAGTCGGTGTTGTGATGGCAGACCCAGCCGCCGGCGCCCCAATTCACCTTGGCTGTGCGGCTGCCCGGTTCCACCAACTCGCTAACCATTTGGATGAGTGGCGCGGTGCACTCGCCGAGGTTGCTCGGTTCGGCCGGCCAGTAGTTCATCTCGGTGTTGATGTTGATCGTGTACTTGCTGTCCCAGGGAGGCTCCATATTTTCGTTCCAAAGTCCCTGCAAGGTGGCTGGCTGGCCACCTGTCCGTGAACAGGACAGCAGCAGGTAGCGGCCGAATTGGAAGTAGAGCGCGGCGAGTTGCGGGTCGTTACCTTCGGCAAATTTGGCGATGCGCTGATCGGTAGGCAGTTTTGCCTTGTCGGAGGTGCCGAGGTCCAGCGCCACGCGTCGGAACAGGCGTTGGTGTTGGGCAATGTGATCCTTGCGCAGCGCATCCAACGGCTTTTGCAGGGCTTTGGCTAGATAGGCCCGGCTCAGCGCTTCCGGATCACCGCTGACGTCTTTGTAACTCTTGTAGCTAGTCGAAGCGACTATCAGCAAAGTCGCAGAATCCGCACCGCTAACGGAAATGCCGTCTTTCGCCGCACTCGTCTTGCCACCCTGTGCTAGAACGTGGACGCGGGCTTGAAACTTCAGTGCCCCGGGGACGCCATTGGCCGCCGCATTCACGCCACGCATGACGAGTGTGCCTGGCGACTCCGTCTCGACCGTGGCTTTTTGTGGGGTGCTCATCGCCGCTGAGAAGTTGATTTGGCCGGGCTTGTCAGCGGTTAGGCGAACCACAATCACCTGATCCACGGGGCTGGAGAAAACCTCGCGGACAAATTTCACTCCGGCGACGGTGTAGGTCATCCGAGCGATGGCGGTGTCGAGGTCGAGCTCGCGCCGGTAGCCGGTCACATCGCCGATTCTAGGAAATGCGAGCTTCAAATCCCCCAGCGGTTCATAGGGCATTTGCTTGAGCGGCCGTGCCATCATCTTGCCGCCGATGAGGCCGTGGGCCTCGCCAAATTTTCCCGCGAAAATCAACCGCCGGGCCTCGGGCAGAGCTTGGAGGGCCTCCGGGCTGCTGGGGTCATAGGGACCACCGGCCCACAGCGTGCCTTCGTTGAGTTGCAGGCGCTCTTGGTCCACCGCGCCAAACACCATGGCCCCGAGCCGCCCGTTGCCTACCGGCAGAGCCTCGACCCACTGCCCGGCCGGCTTGTCGTACCACAACTTCATGTCCTGCGCTGTCGAGGGCTGCCCGGCACAGGCGGCGCACACGAAAGCCCCCATCAGTAACTGCGAAATGAAGAGATTCTGGCGATTCATGATTTTCGGTTGGATGAAGTTGCTAGGCCATAACGCGTGCCAGACTGCCGGTCTTTCATGCCGTTGGTGGCAGACGCACGGATAGGATCGGTGAAATCTTTTTTCTATGGGATTTCCCCCCTTGCGCTCCAGCTGATGCGTGCCATAGTCCGCCTGGATTCCCGTTAGCAACTTTAACAATCACACCCAACGCAGCTCGATTATGAACTTCACCCTCAAGCCCAAGGCCATCCAAACTGCGGTGGCAAAACTGCAATTCCGGACCCAGGCGTTTATCGACGGCAAGTTTTGCCCGTCCGCCTCGGGCAAGACTTACGCCTCGATCAATCCCGCCAATGGCAGCAAGATCACCACCATCGCCGCCTGCGATGAGAACGACGTCAACCGCGCCGTGGCAGTGGCCCGCAAGGCGTTTGCTGATGGCCGCTGGTCTCGTCAGAGTGCCGGCGAGCGCAAGGCGGTGTTGCTGAAATTCGTGGAATTGCTTGAGGCGAACGCGATGGAAATCGCGTTGCTGGATTCGATAGACGCAGGCAAGCCGATCTATGATTGCGTGAACATTGACATACCCGACGCGATTCATTGCATCCACTGGCACGCTGAACTCGTCGATAAACTCCACGAACGCGTTTCGCCGAGCGGACCGGATATCGTCTCAATGATTGTGCGCGAACCCATCGGCGTGATCGGCATGATCCTGCCATGGAATTTCCCCGCCCAAATGCTCGCTTGGAAAATCGGCCCGGCACTGGCAGCGGGCAACAGCCTGGTCGTCAAACCCGCCAAGCAAACGTCACTTAGCGCCTTGTTCATCGCCGAGTTGGCGAGTGCCGCAGGCCTGCCTGATGGCGTGCTCAACGTGGTGCCGGGAGCCGGATCCGTGTTAGGCCCAGCCCTCTCCCGGCACATGGACGTGGACATGGTGGCCTTCACCGGCTCGACGAGTGTTGGGCGCGACTTGCTGCGCTACTCGTCGGAGAGCAACCTCAAACGGATCATCCTCGAGCTCGGTGGTAAAAACCCACAGGTGGTTCTCTCCGATGCCGATATCGATCTGGTCGCCCCCCACGCCGTGAATTCCGCGTTCTGGAATATGGGCGAAAACTGCAGCAGCGGCTCCCGCCTGATCGTCCACCGCAGCATCAAGGACGCCTTGGTCGCCAAAATCATCGCTGAAACGAAGGCATGGCCGATTGGCGATCCGCTAGATCCGAGCACCCGGGTGGGCCCGCTCATTGAGCCGAGCCACATGAAGACGGTGCTCAATTACATCAAGGTTGCCCAATCCGAAGGCGGCAATCTGGTGCTCGGCGGCAAACAGGTGCTCAAAAAGAGCGGGGGGAATTTTGTTGAGTTGACGATTTTCGATGATGTGACTCCGACCATGACCATTGCCAAGGAAGAGATTTTCGGGCCGGTGCTTGCGGTCATCCCTGTCGATAGCGACGAGGAAGCCATCGCTGTGGCTAACGACACAAACTACGGCTTGGCGGCCTCCTTGTACACCAGCGACCTCACCAAGGCCCATCGCTATGCCCGCGCCATCCGCGCCGGGGTGGTATCCGTGAATACGTTCTCAGAAGGTGATCTAACCACTCCATTCGGCGGATTCAAGGAGTCCGGCTTCTTTGGCCGCGACAAGTCGTCCTATGCCCATGAGCAATACACCGAGCTCAAGACGGTGTGGATGCAGTTAGGCTGAGACAGGCAGAAACTATAACTCCGAATATCGAAAGAGTTAGGGGTCGTAGGTCGGATTTGGTACCGATGTTCGGCTCCTGCATCGTCAACAAAAATCATTGAAAAATAGCCTTATTTCCAAATTCAGCATGAAAAACAACTCGGCCCGGTTCCACGGGGTATTCACCGCACTTGTGACGCCGATGAAGGCGAACGGGGACGTCCATGCGATCAAACTTGAGCGCTTCGTGGACCATCAGATCCGACAGGGGATTCACGGGCTTATTCCGTTGGGGAGCACTGGCGAGTTTTATGCGCTCACGCCGGCGGAGCGCCAGAAGGTGATTGAAATCACGCTGGCGGCGGGAGCGGGGCGGGTTCCGGTGGTGGCGGGAGCCAACGCGTCATCGACGCGTGAGGTGGTGGCCTTTGCGCGGCAGGCGGAGCAACTCGGCTGTGCCGGGGTGCTGCTTGCCGCACCATATTATTCGTTGCCGACGCCCGATGAGTTGTTTGCCCACTTTCGCACGGTCAACGATGCTATCGGCATTCCGATCATGTTGTATAACTATCCGGGTCGCACCGGTGTGGACATGACCCCGCAATTCATTGCCAGCCTGACGGCGCTTGAGAACATCCGCTACGTCAAGGAAAGCAGTGGTGATATGGCCCGAATGACCACACTGATGCGTTTGTGCGGGGATCGGCTGGGGGTGTTTTGCGGCTGTGACACCATCGCGCTGGAAAGTTTCATGATCGGTGCGCTGGGTTGGGTAGGCGGGGTGGCCAACGTGTTGCCGGCCTCTCACGCGAAGCTATACGAACTCAGCGTCGTGAAAAAAGACTTCGTCAGCGCCCGCAAACTCTTCTTTGAGATGCTGCCCACCCTCGAATTGATGGAGGGCGGTGGCAAGTACACCCAGTGGGTTAAAGCCGCCTGTTCCATGCTCGGGCGCGACGTTGGCGTGCCTCGCCAACCGCTGTGTGAGGCTGCCAAGTCCGAGCGCGCCCCACTCCGCCAAGCCCTCCGTCAGTGCGCTGAAGGCCGGAAGAGCCCGTAAGTCCCAGAGATCAGAAAACAACCTCGGCTCACTTGTCTGCAGCGGCAATCCTGCGCATCTCGTCTTCGGGAAGACCTGTTGTGCGCACGGTGAATGACGAAAGTGTGTAGTAGCCAAGGATTCGCTTCGGCCGTTCCTCATTCCCCGTCGGCAATGGATACCCCCCCTTAGCCGGCTTGAAGCCCAGCCAGAATTTCACCAGCGACCTGGCTGTGGCCAACCCGATCCCAGCGGGAACCGAGGCGAGCCACCAGCGCAACCGGCACGCGAGAGCAGCGGAAAATTTCTGCGAATTACCATCATGATCCATCAGACTCAGCAGAGTCATCACGGCATGCTCCGTATCGTCGCTGACCATATCTCCAGCATCCAGCGTCTTAAAATATGCCGCTTGCAGTTGACCGCAGGGGAGTGCTGCCCTATGAGAACCGCGCACAGGAATAAAACATTTTTTTTTCTCTAATGGAACCAACCACCACAGCTTATGGCACATGGAGCGGCGGCCGCTTTATGCACTTCGGGGAAACCCTCAGCGAGGAGCGCTTTTGCGGCTGCATCCGCACGGCCTACGAGGCTGGCCTGCGCACCTTCGTCAGTGCCGACGTTTACGGCAACGGCAAGGCGGACGAATGGCTCGGAGTGGCCCTTCAGGGTGTGCCACGCGACACCTACTGCCTGGTTGGTATGATTGGCCACGATTTTTACCATGGCCAGCGGGATGGCAGCCGCGGATACCCGCGCTTCACGGACGGGCAATTGCGCGGAGTTGAGGATTACGCGGGGTATGTGCGGATGGCGACGGATCGCTCGTTGGAACGCTGCGCCACCGATCACTTCGACGTGCTGATGCTGCACAACCCGGACAATACCGGATTTACCAGCGAAGCGGTTTGGCAGGCCATGAGAGCGGTGAAGGACCAAGGCCTGGCCGTGCAACTGGGCATCGCCCCGGGCCCCGCCAATGGCTTCACTCTGGACCTCCTCGCATGCTACGAGAATTTTGGAGAGCTCATTGACTGGGCGATGCTTATTTTGAATCCGCTGGAGCCGTGGCCGGTGGGCCTGACGTTGCCGGCTTGCGAGTGCCACGGGGTGAAGGTGCTCACGCGGGTGGTGGACTACGGTGGAGTTTTTCACGGCGATCTGAGTGCCAGCCATGAATTCAGGCCCGGCGATCACCGCACATTCCGGCCCGAGGGTTGGGTCGCAGAGGCCTTGGCCAAGGTCGCACGGATGCAGCCCTTCGCTGATAAGCACGGGCTGACGTTGTTGGAATTTGCATCGATCTGGAACCTCAGTCATCCCGCTGTGGCCAGCGTGGTGCCAACATTTATGCAGGAAAGCGGAACTGCGGCCCGCCCAATCGAAGGGAAAATCCGCGAGTTTGCCCGCCTGCCCGACCTGCGCCTCAGCCCCCAGGAAGTGGAAGCCGTGCGGCTCATCGGCGACAACACCGGATGCATGACCCTTAAGGGTGCGAGCCATCGCCACCTCACCAGTGAGCGGCCCGACGAATGGCCAATGCGCCAGGAATTGCTGGATCTGGCCGCCCGCCACGGAATCGGATCCGATTGGTGAGGCACTCCGCGTCAATGCAAGGGGGGCGGTTGGAAACTACCCGTTTTGGTAGTTTGAACGCCAAAAAGTCGCTGTGGACAGCAGGAGGCGAGTTACAGGTAAATGATCCTGTGGAATCTTCCGTTGCATTTTCTGTCGAACAAAAACATATTTCACACTTCGCGGATTAATCAGTCATTTCGCAATTTGCACATTGCGAAAGCCGCCTTATTGCTCACAATCCGTTGACAACGTTGACCTTTGCGGTTCTGGTGTTTGCGTGAGATTTCCTCTCCTCCGAGTGGCTCACCGGTGATCAGCGCAGAGGTTTGTCGTAGATATCTTCAACAAAAAACCCATGCCAGCACTCCATAGGCTTACCATCGCACCCTTGCTTCCGGCACCTAAAGCCGGCCGTGGTTTCGCGCTGGTGATTACTCTCGCCTTGATGGTTCTCCTCACGCTGCTGGTGGTCGGATTGCTCGGGCTCTCCGCCATTTCCCTGCGTAGCTCCCGCCAGGCCCAGGATCTGGCTGTGGCTCAATCCAATGCCCGCCTCGCCATGATGCTCGCCCTTGGCGAAATTCAGACGGCACTCGGCCCCGATAAGCGAGTATCGGCAGACGCCTCCGCCGTGATTGCCACCGCCAAGCAAGCGCACCTCACCGGTGCTTGGGATTCATGGCGCTGGGATCCCGCCAAATCCTCAGCCCCGGCCTATGGCGAAAAAGGTGCAAAATTCCGCCGCTGGCTGGTATCCACCGCCGATCCCGCGTCGGCGAAAAATTTTGGGTTGCCAGCGGCTGATGCGGTTGGCGAGGGGGTTGAGTTGGTTGGCACGCTGAGTAACCGCGGCGTAGCCAACTCGGTGCGGGCCGCCACCATCGCCATCAGTGAGCCCAAGCGCACTGGCGGCGCGGCTTGGGCGGTTTTCGATGAAAGCGCCAAGGCGTCCATCGATATGGGGGATCCAGCTAAAGCGCCTGTCCTCGGTGAGGAAGTCGCCTCCCGCAACGCACCGAACCGGTTTCGCGCGGACTCCGTCGATCCGCTCAAGCTTGCCAGTCTGAAGATTCCGAAAAACCTAGTCACCTTGGAAACCGCAGTGATTCCAGCTGGCCCGACCAAGGCCCCGGATTTACGCAAACGCTTCCATGATTTCACCACGGCCTCGCTTGGATTGCTCACCGACACCGCCAATGGCGGCCTCAAGACGGACCTGACATCGCTGTTTGAGGCACCGTCATTTCCCAGTGCCTCGTTTCCCGCTCTAACACTCTACTCCAGCCCATCGACGGCGGCTCCGCGCTGGAGCTACCTGTACGATCACTACCGCAAGTACAAGGCCGTGACCACTGCATCTGCCATTGCTGGCACACCCATCTACACTCCGAGTGTGGCCGAGCTCGCGGTCACGTCCACTGGCATCGATCCGTCGCCGCAAAAGGAGCGCCTCCTGCCGGTCATCGCCAAGATGCAGATTGTTTTCTCAATTGCTTCGCACCACGCCCACATCACGGACCGGGTGGCATTTATGGACACCCAGGGCGTGCTCAAGGGCAACTCGCAGCACGCCGTGCCGCACTTTGTTTATGAGCCGGTCATCACCCTTTTTAATCCCTACGATGTGGAGCTCGACCTCAAGAAATTGCGCATTCGCATCTGGGACCCGCCCGTCGGCGTTCGCTTCGCTAAAATCAGTCAGGAAAAGGGGATTGGCTGGTACCGGACGGATGCCTCTGGCGGCGGCGAGTTCCAAGGCTTGGCCCGCTTGAACATCGCCAACGAGCACAACCCATCCGCCCGCCGATCATACACGCTCATTCTAAGCGACGGCACCAGTGAGGCAGCAGCCTCCAGCTTGCACCTGCAACCGGGCGAGGTCAAAGTCTTCTCCAGCCGGGTGGAAAACGCTTGGTGCTGGGGGTTCGAGTGCGCCAATATGTGGGCACCACGCTCGTTCTTCGACTGGAACGCGGGCAGTGACTTCGGCAATATCGATAACCGCACCGCCAACCGCATGGGCGTCGAGGCCGTGCCCGGTTGGGACCTGCGTGCCGGGATCCAAACCGACCACATGAGCTACAGCGACGCGCGTCCGGCAGCCACCCTTTATGATTTTGAACGATTGCCCGGTGGTCCCGCCGGCGGTTTTGTTTCGATCAGGATCACCGATGAAATCCAAATTGACATGCAGCCGCAGCGGGCCACCGGCAGTGACACCACGGTGCCGGACTTTCAGGTGGATGTGCTTGCCGGCAACACTGAGGACGTGACCAAGGATATTTTGCGCTCCTATCGCTTCCGCTTCGCCAATCCCGTTGCCGAAATCAGCCAAAATCCAAAAAACCCCATCATCAGCCGCAAGTTTCGGGTCTCGCAAACCCTTCAGGAATGGAACGATAAGAGCGTTGGCGGCAAAAAGCCCATCGCGATGTTGGAAATGACCGCCCACACCACCCACGACCCTCTCGACGATAGCAAAGCTTGGGTCTATAACAACCCGGTGATGGAAGGTGCCGAGCAGAAATCCGCTATCGTCGGTGCTGCAAATCAAAGCTATGATGTTCGATTGATTGAGCTCACCGGTTGGTCGAGTTTCCCGATCATCGAGTGGGATGCGACGAAGGGGCCCGGCTTCGGCCGCGGCTATTTTGGCGCGAGCCGTAGCTCGAGTGAAGGGGTGACGAACGTGCCGATGGTCCGTGTGCCAGTGGCACCGGCGGCGTCCCTCGGCGATCTCATCCCCACCAATCTAGTCGCCAGTTCGCTGCTGCCGCGCGTCGTCCACCCGTTTGGGAATTCCCGGGCACATCCCTTGCTGCCAGCCGGCCAAGTCTCGCGAGCTCTCGATAACACCATGGCCCTCGACCATTCGTACTACCTCAACGACACACTCTGGGACCGCTATTATTTTTCATCCGTGGCAGCCTACTCCAATGGCGTGCTCACCGCCAAACGCAGCCGCCATGACGTCCTCGAAGGTATCCTCGACGGCACTCAGCCAGCTCTCAACACCCGCCTGCGACCTGCCGTTACCCCCGGCGATGCCGCCCAGCTCGCCACCCAAATCGATGGCTGGAATGATACCGATCGCTCTAAAAAACTTGCCAGCCAGCTGGCCGTGAGTGGTCCGTTCAATCTCAACTCAACCTCTGTCGATGCCTGGCGTGCGGTGTTAGCTTCGTTGCGCGACCGCGCTGTCAACGCCTGGAAAAACCGCCCAACCCTCAACCCGGATGCCACCCCTTTCGTTCGCATGGCCCTGCCGCTCACCGGCGCCAATGACACCAGCGCCAATGTCAACGTGCTCGGTCAAATTCGCTGGGCCGGTTACCGCAGCCTCACAGACTATCAGATCGAAACCCTTGCCACTGCTATCGTGGTGGAAATCAAGAAGCGCGGAGCCGAGGACAAGGCACCGCCCCTGACTCTCGCGGAATTCATCAACCGGCGTCCTGGTTCTGCCGACGGCCTGCATTGTCTCGCCGGCATTTTGCAGACAGCCATCGACAAATCCGGTGTCAACACCGCCAATCACGCCATGGACTCCAAGCTCATCGATGTCGCCAATATCGCCAGTTCCCGCAAGCTCGGTGCCGTCAATCTCACCGCGATGAACGGCTTTACCGGCGAAGGCTCACCTCCTATTCTCACCCAAGGGGACCTGCTAACCGGCTTGGCTCCCATCGCCACGGTGCGCGGCGATACCTTCAAAATCCGCGCTTACGGAGAAGCCACTTCCAGTGCGGGTGTGATCCAAGCCCGTGCATGGTGCGAGGCCGTGGTCCAGCGGTTGCCGGAGTTTGTAGATTCGGCCGATGCCCCGGAAACGGCCACTACCAGTCTCACCCGCCCCATGAACCAAGCCTTCGGCCGCCGCTTCCGAATCGTCGCCTTTCGCTGGCTCAACCCCAAGGAATTTTAATATCACATGACCCACCGCGCCCTGCTTTTCGTCGTTCCCGCCATCCTCGCCTCCCTGCTCCAGCCAGCCGCAGCCCAAGAAAAATCGTCATTCCAAGCAGAAATCCGCTTGCTCGCCTTCCAGCCCGACCAGGCGATCGACGAGGCCTTCGCCCACGATCCCGCAGTGCCCGAGCCAGCGGCAGCCATGGCCCTTGGCATCAAAGTGCCCGTGAAAAGCTATCTGAATCACGAGTTTTCCATCGTGCGTCTGACTGGACGGCGGATCGTTCTGACGACCCAAGCGGAGCACGCATCGCTCACCCACCCGGACGAATTATTGGGTGAGGTTACGTTGCCGGAGGGAGTTCGCTCCGCAATCCTGCTGTGCCTGCCGGCGGCCGCTGGTGAGAAGGCCCGCTTCCGGATCTTGGTTATTGACGACTCGAAGCGAGCCTTTCCTGCGGGCACGTTTCGCGTTTCCAACCTCAGCCCGCAACCTGTTCGCATCGTGCTTGAGGACAAGACGTATCAATTCAATCCGGGTGAAATCAAGCTCATCACTGACCCGCCGGTGCGTGCGGGTAACCAATCCGGCATGAAGGCCTTCGCCTTTCACGACAACATCTGGCAACGCATCGGTTCGGGCATCTGGCCCCATCCCGGCCAAAACCGCGTCGTGCAAGTCCTCTTCACCAACCCCTCCACCGGTCAAGTCCAACTCCGCGCCTACGACGACGTCCCACCCCGCGACCCCGCAGCACCTGTGCGTCCCACTCCGCCAGCCCAGACCGCCCCGCCTGTGAAGACCGCCCCGCCTGCTCGCACCGCCCCTCCCGCCACACGGGCTGCCAAGGGCTGAGCTTAGCGAGCCTCAGCGTCCATCACCCGGCTTGCGACTTGTCCGTCGGCAAATTTCGTCTGTAACACGTCACCGGGCCGCAGCGCTGCAACCGAGCGGGCGATCCGCCCGTCCGGGCCTAGGGTGATGGAAAACCCGCGTTGGAAAGCTGACTCCGGTCCGAGGGTACGCAGCAGGCCACGTTGATGCACAAGCCGTTCGTGGTGATGCTGCAGCGCCACTTGGGCGAGTCGCTCGAGGCGCTGGCGCTGGTTGGCGAGGGATTCGAAGCGGCGTTCGAGCACGCGCGCCGGGTGCTGGGACCGATGGCGGAGCCGCAGCTCGTTGAGGCGAATGGTGAAAGCTTCCAGTTTGCCCCGCAGGGCTTGGGTTAGGGCGGCACGCAGGGAATCAACCCGTTGCATCGGCTCGCGCATGAGCTTTTCGCCGTCGCGTTGAAGCACGCCGCGCTTGAGTCCGTCGAGCAGCGCTTGCGCCCGAGCCACGCGTTCAGCCATCAGCCGGGTCAGACGGCGGCGCGTTTGCACGAGGCGCGCCTGCAATTCCGCCCCATCCGGCACCGCCAACTCTGCCGCAGCACTTGGTGTGGGTGCCCGCATGTCCGCCACAAAGTCGGCTATCGTAAAGTCGATTTCATGGCCCACCGCCGAAATGACCGGCAGCGGACAGGCTGCAATCGCCCGTGCCACAATCTCCTCATTGAAACACCACAAGTCTTCTAACGAACCGCCGCCTCGCCCGACAATCAAGAGGTCACAGCGTGGATAGCCAAACGACTCGCCGCGCCCCAACTTATCGATGGCCGCCGCAATCTCCCGTTCTGCGCCGCGCCCCTGAACTCGCACCGGCAGTAGCACCGGCTGCACCCATGGCGCGCGGCGCTGCAAAATATTGAGAATGTCGCGAATCGCCGCGCCAGTGTCCGACGTGACAATGCCGATCACCGTTGGAAATGCCGGCAGCGGCTGCTTGCGCGACGCCTCAAACAAGCCCTCGGCTTGCAATTTTCGCTTGAGTGCCTCGAATCGAGCCTGCAAGTCGCCGATGCCGACCGACTCCGCTCTCAGCACAATGAGCTGCAACTGGCCGCGTGCTTCATACACGCTGGCCTCGGCAAACACGCGCACTTGGGCACCATCCCGCAGTGAGGCGGCCCCCGGCCGTTTGGCGGCTCCAAACATGGCGCATTGAATTTGCGCCCCCTCGTCCTTCAGTGAAAAGTACCAGTGCCCGCTTCCTTGCTTTTTCAAATTGGAGACTTCCCCCTCGACCCACAGTTCACCCACCTGGGATTCCAGTGCATGCTTCATCTGTCGCAGCAACTGCGTCACGCTCAGCGCCTTGGGCGCGCTCAGTTGGGGGGGGGGAAACAGGTCCACGCCGGAAACTTCGCAGACCCTCAGCAAAGATCGAGCCGGAAATTTCGGCGGCAGTGCCCTTTCGCTGCAGGCGATTGTGGCAGGGTGACAGCCAAGTCGTGAGGAGAGTGAAATTCACCAGCCAATTTGTTCACCCCAAAAAAATACTCGGTTGCGCAGCGTTAATCTGGAGTCTAAACTCCGCGCGTCCTAAGCCCAAGTGAGCTTTTAAAATCTATTGACCTTCAACTATGAATCTACCAAACCCGATTTTTTCGCTGGTGTTTTTGCGTCGGCTTGTTAGCGGCATGGCGTTGGTAACGCCTCTGGCGGCACCTCTGGCGGCGGCGGATTTTGTCCATGAGGTGGTGCCTATTCTCAAGCAGCATTGCGCCGAGTGCCATGCGGACATGAAACAGAAGGGCGGGTTGTCGTTCAATACGGAGGAATCGTTTCGCAAGGGCTCCAAGAACGGGCCGGTCTTCGATGCCGCGAATCCTGAAAAAAGCCTCATCCTCAAGGTCGTCGTGAGCGAGGACGAGGAGGAACGGATGCCGCCAAAAGGCAATGGCCTTAGCGCCAAGGAAGTCGGGGTGCTCAGGGATTGGGTTCTTGGAGGAGCCAAGTGGGAACCCGGATTCGCCTTTAAAAAGCCGCCTTACGAGCCGCCGCTTCGGCCGCGCTCACCGGTGTTGCCCGCGCCCCTGGGCAATCGCAGCAACCCGATCGACCGCATCATCGATCACTACCTCGCCGAGAAGAAACTGCCCAGCCCAGCCCCCTTGGACGACGCTGCTTTTCTGCGCCGCGTCCACATCGACCTCCTCGGCCTGCTGCCGGATGTCGATGAATTGCGGGCATTCCTGGCGGATCCGGCAGCGGACAAGCGGGCCCGGGTGGTTGATGCTCTGTTAGCGAACAAGACGGCCTACGCTGAGCACTGGTTGAGTTTCTGGAACGACCTGCTTCGCAATGATTATGCCGGCACTGGTTACATTGACGGTGGGCGCAAGCAGATCAGCGCTTGGCTCTATCAGGCGCTTTACGACAACATGCCTTACGACGAATTTGTGCGGCAGTTGGTGG
>CAIQXC010000628.1 GCA_903875675.1 Akkermansiaceae bacterium | reverse complement strand
CCGGTGGGTGCCTATCTATCAGGTGGTCTCGATTCGAGCATGATCGTGGCCATGGCCTGCCGCCTCAAGGGTCCGGCAATCAACACATATACCATCCGCGTCGATGATCCTGCGCTTGATGAACTGAGCGCGGCAAATCTGTCAGCCCGCCACATCGGCACCAAACCACCCGTGGTGCTAGACTTTAGGGCAGCCGATGCGCTCGCCATGTATCCTCAACTGATTCAGGCCGCTGAGGCACCCGTCATCGATACCTCATGCGCGGCGCTTCTCATGCTGGCCCGGCGCGTGCATGCCTGCGGCCAAAAGGTCGTGCTCACTGGCGAGGGTGCCGACGAATGGCTGGCTGGCTATCCATGGTATAAGATCGCCAAGCTCTTTGACATGCTCGACCTCATTCCCGGTCTGCGCCTCAGTAACCTGGTTCGCCGCACTTATCTCCGAATCTATCAAGTTCCGCAATACCCTGCCGGGTTTCGCGATGCTTTGGAAAAATCCGTCGGGGGTCCGAATGCCTGGATAGATTCCTACGGCGTCCTGGCTCTATCGAAACTACGGTTTTACGCGGCGCCGATGCGCGAGGTGCTTGAGCACTCGAAGCCGTGGGATGACTTGGGGCTTGATCCAGAGCGTGCCAGGCACTGGCACCCCCTCAACCGCGGGCTCTGGGTTGGCGCGCGTGTTACGCTGGCTGGCCACCTGTTGCAAGCCAAGGGAGATCGCGTCGCCATGCACTCATCGGTGGAGGCTCGCTATCCGTTTCTCGATGAAGCCGTCTTCGACTTCACTGCCAAGTTGCATCCATCTTGGAAACTCCACGGCTTTCGCGACAAATACCTGCTGCGCCTGGTCGCCGAGCGTTGGCTGCCACCTGCTATCGCCCGCCGCCAAAAAGTCATCTTCCGGGCCCCGCTCGATAGTTTCCACCTCGACCCCGAACCCCCATTTGTCGCCGATTTGCTCAGCGCCGAATCACTGCGTCGGACCGGGTACTTTGATATAGCCGCCGTGCACCACTGGCGCGTGGCCTATCGAAAGATGCGGCCCGGTTCTCTGGCTCGCCTTTCCATTGAAATGGGATTGGTCGCCGTTGTCGCCACGCAGTTATGGCATCACACGTTCCTCGGCGACTCATTGGCGGATCTGCCGCAGTGGGAATCATCTTCCACCTGACTTGCTTTCCCCGCTCAGCCCGGTAAAGCGGGTGCCAGTCCCGGATCGCCCGCCGACGTCTCTCCGGAAAGTGATTGTCGGGAGAGCCTCGGAAACCAGGACTAGAAGCCTTTACCTATCACAATGGGGCGATTACCCCATTGTGCCTCCTGATCGCTGGGGTAGAGTCGTGCGGTTACTTAAAGGGTCGGCCATCGCCAGCATCTAACGATGGTGAGGATGATGATGGAAGTCCGTCTCGGAAATGTGACAAGACTGTCTATTGACCGAGGCAAGTGGTGGGGCAATCAGCCGTGTCGCTAGCCTGTCTCGGAGATGGCTCGTGCCCCGTTGAAATTCCCGGTGGGTTCGTAGTTCTAACATATTTACCCCATGTCGCCATGTTCTATATCCTCTTCAAGATGCCCGCGCTTTCACGGCGTAGTTTCCAGTTTACCATCGTCGGCCTCATTGCGCTCTTTGGCAGCACGATGTTAGTCCGCAGCCAGGTTGACCAGATGATCAACCAGGAGGTTTGGAAACAGAAGTTCGGTGTGCTCGATGCGCAATTGAACGAACAAGCACCCTACATCGGGTGGCTCGTCCAGGACGCCGACGGCGATGGGGTTAGCAATGGTGCCGAGTTCATCGCCGGAACCAATCCTTTCAAAAAGAAGCCGGGGGACGCCAACTTTCACCCGCCCTCGGTCATGGCTGGGTCTAATAACATGGCCCTTGCGTTCCCCACGGTAGTTGGCAAGTTTTACACGGCGGAAGCCAACGCATCGCTGGTGGATACCTGGAATCGAAAGATCATCCCCGGCATCACCGGCGACGGTACAACCAGAACGCTCATCGTCCCGAGGAATGCCGGCCATTTCTTCCGCATCGCCGTGAGCGACCAGTCAAGCCAAGGCGACCAAGTCAGCGACTGGGCAAAATACCTGCTCGGCCTGTCCCTCAATACAGCACTCGGCGCGCAATCCACCTATGACCACACGTCACTGGCAGCAGATCTCGAGAGCCAGAACTTGGTGACTCTCACGGCACCCGATGCCGCGACAACCCAACCACCGGACGGAGCCACCTCAGCCAGCGACCTCGGCGTGATCCGAGTTACCCGAAGTGGATTCATATTGCTAGGTGACATCACGGTGCCAATCTTGAAGAGTGGAAGCGCTGTCGAAGGCACTGACTTCTCGCCTCTGCCCAACTCGGTGGTCTTCCCCGCAGGCGTGAACTCGCTGGATATCAGGATCGTTCCTCTCGCAAATGCAGCGCGCACAGGCAGCGCCACAGTTTTTCTAACTGCCGCAGCTGCGGAGTCACCTGCTGCATCCGGCAACTACTCGCTAGGGACACCCTCCTCGGCAGGGGTAACGATTTATCCCGCAGCAAACCCCGCCGGCACCGGCCTCACTGCGAACTACTACCCTGGGTCCAGTTCTACCTACAGCAGCACCCTCAACTTCAGTGACCTTGTTGCAAGCACTTATAGTTATATCAGAATTAGCACGACGTCCGGTACTGCGGTTATCACCTACTTTGGAAAACCCGCCACGCCCTATGTCGTTGGCAGCCAAGTGCCCCTCCAGTTCACATCCGGAAACCTGACGGCCACCTATAACAAAACCTACCCGGTTGTGGCACCGATCACAAGCAACTCCTTCACCGTCAATATCACAGGCACCACCACGCCTGGCAGCGGGACGGGTAACTCGATGATCGGAGGCTTCAGCCCCCCGGTCAGGCGATTGGCACCGGTCATCGACTTCCTCTGGGGCTATGGCACGCCCAACGGCAACAATTACATCAACGCAGACAACTACTCGGTCACATGGGACGGCTGGCTTTCTCCCACAACGGCTGGGTCCTACGTCTTCCAGCTCGATGCCGATGACAAGGCCCGGGTTTCGATTGACACCGGCGGCGGGCTCGTACAGATCCTTGAAAATGGCTGGGACACTCCGGCCACCAATGCCTACAAGATGAGCGCCCCAGTGGCACTGTCCATTCCTGCGGGACCGGCCAACCGCTATCCGATCCGCGTCGAATTCTCGAAAACCACGGGCAACGCCAGGTGCAAGTTCCAGTGGCAACTTAACGGCGGCTCTTTCGTCACCCTTCCACCCGCCAATGTCTTCACTAACAATATTAGCTCAACGGCCGGTTGGAACGGCGTCTATTACAACAATGCATCCTTCACTCCGCCCGCCGCACACGCCGAGACCGACGCCGACTTGACGGCGGGAAACGGCGGTGACTGGCTGACAGGATCGCCCGATCCGTTGGTATTTCACAACAATTTCTCTGGTCGCTGGACTGGGCAGATATTGCCGCAGTATTCTGGGAAATACTTCTTCGTTGCCAAGGCGGACGACGGCTGCAAACTCTGGGTCAACGGGCAGTTGATCATCGATCAATGGACCGGTGCCACCGGGCAGGAGCGCACCGGCTCCATCGATCTGGTGGCCAATGGGCTCTACGATATCAAAATGGAGTACTACGAGGCGATCGGTTCGGCCGAGGCGCATCTGTCATGGTATAGCAATGACCAAGCGAAACAAATCATCCCCACAGGCCGCCTATTCCCCACGGCGGCTGGCAGTCCCGCGATCACCAGTGCGACCAACGTCATCACTCTTCTCGGAGTGAGTACGCCATTTACCTTGACCGTGACTTCAAGCAATGGCGGCACCGTCACTGCGAGTGGACTGCCGCCATGGCTGATACTTGTTAACGGGGTTCTCAGCGGCATTCCTGCAGCTGCCGGGATCTATCAGTTCACGCTGACCACCACCAACGCCTCGGGCAGCAGCAGTGTGGTGATGACGCTTGAAGTCCAGGCCGCTGGCGGCCAACTCACCCGCGACATCTGGTCCTCCGGTGTCGCCGGCGCTTTGCTAAGCCAAGTGCCGTGGACCTCTGTTCCTTCGACCAGCAACACGGTTGTCACCGCCGAGGACACAAGCTCCTATGCGACCAACACTGGCGAACGCTTGCGCGGCTATTTCACCGCGCCGGTTACCGGCAACTACTATTTTTGGATCGCGGCGAGCAACGCGGCTGAGTTATGGATTTCCAACAATTCCGAACCAGTCAACAAGGTTCTGAGGGCAACGGTCACTGGTGCCGGAACCGCTCCACGAACTTGGGACGCCCAGCCGAATCAAAGGTCACCGTGGCTTTCGATCGTCGCCGGCCGAAGGTACTATCTCGAAGCCCTCCACAATACCGGTGCAAGTGGCGCGGGCAATCACCTTTCGCTTGCATGGTTTGTCGATCCTTCCGGAACCACCGCCAATCCAATACCTAACAACAGTCCGCCCGCTACTGCCATGGTTGGTGGCATCCTACCGACTTTCTTGCTCTCGCCGTGGGACTATCCGCCCACCACAGCGGTCCCCGGTACGCTCTACGTCACAGCCCTGCAGGGGGTGGCGGGGCTCCGCGGCATCACAGCAACAGGCGGAGCATTTCTCCGCGTGAGTGGCAGCAGTGCCGTGCTTCACCTCAATTGCAACGGCCTGAGTTCGGGTATCACCTCGCGAAAGATATATAACAGTTTGGGCACGGTTCTCTTCGACGCAACCGCCCAGGACAAGAACTATCCGGCATTGAAGACATCGGACCACGGCTACGTCTGGAACATGCAGGCGTCCGATCTAGCCGCTCTCAACAACGGCACCGTCTATCTCGGAATCGCCACCGTCAATCATCCCACCGGGGAGGTCGCCGGCACCTTCGGCAAAATCGCCGGTTCCCAAATAGCCCCGAGCGCCACCGCCCCGCCCGCATGGACTGACCTCCACGCCACCAGCGACGCCGCAAACTCGCGCTTTTTGACCCAAACCACATTCGGACCCAGCCCCACCGACATGGCGAACGTGAAGGCAAGCGGCTACCGGTCGTGGATGGAGAGCCAGTTCTCCGCGCCAACCACCCACAACGTCCCCTATATTCTAGCCAATCTCACTGCCGACCCCAACAACCCCTACAGTGATACCCTTATGTTCAACTCCTGGTGGAGGAACGCAGTGACCGCGCCGGATCAATTGCGCCAGAGAGCCGCTTTCGCCCTGAGCGAGATCCTCGTTGTCTCGGACACCGGCCCCCTGAACTCCAACGGGCGTGTTCTGGCAGATTATTATGACACATTGCTCGACTCGTGCTTTGGGAATTTCCGCGACATCCTCAAGCAAGTCACCCTCAGTCCCGCCATGGGCGTCTATCTAGACATGCGTGGTAACACCTTGGGCAACATCCAGACGGGATTGCACCCTAACGAAAACTACGCCAGAGAAATCCTCCAGCTATATTCCGTCGGACTCTATCGGAAATGGGCGGACGGTTCCCTAGTGCTGGATTCGTCAGGTGCCGCAGTGCCCACCTATGACCAGAACGTCATCACCGGCATGGCCCGCGTTTTCACCGGTTGGAACTGGGGTCAGCCGCTGCTCGGCACCGGTCGTCTGCCTACCAGTTTCAATGCGGCAGCCAACTATCTCGATCCGATGGTGCTGGTGCCCGCCCAGCATGAACTCGGCAGCAAGATTTTGCTAGACAATGTGGTGTTGCCCCCGGCCACAGACATCGACCCCGCGTCCAGCCTCGTCGATGCCATCCCTATTTCCATCCAAACCACCGATCTGATAAACGGCCCCGGTTCCCCGGTCACCACATCCATCTACAATCGATACGACCTCAACGGGTTGAAAGACCTGGAAGCCACGCTCAACAATATCATGACCCATTCTGCCGTTGGCCCGACGGTTTGCCGCCAATTGATCCAGCGCCTCGTAACGAGTCACCCCAAGCCCGAGTACGTGCAACGGGTGGTCCGCGCGTTTAACGGTGAAATGAACGTCGATGGTGTGGCCAGCGGCGTCAGAGGAGATATGAGGGACGTTTTCCGTGCGATCCTGCTTGACTACGAGGCGCGTAGTACCGATTCCGCCGCAGACAGCAAATTCGGTAAGCAGCGTGAGCCGCTGCTCCGCGTTACCGGTCCGGCGCGGTCCTTCCCGGCCCCGACGTTCCCAAACAGCAGCTATACCCAGAGTGGCTCGGGTACACTTCTTGTCACCACTCCCACCGCCCACCGCCTGATCAATGGCGACAGCGTCCGGCTCGCCGACTTCGTGGACACGGGAGGTGCCTCGGCCCGGGTACCAACGACCCAGGGCTATACGATTGGAAGCGTCACGCCGAACTCCTTTATAGTGAACAACAATGGCACCAGCTCTCTCACCTACACGGTGTCCGGAAGTACTGCCCTCATCGATCCCACAGGAGTTTCAAAAGGTGACCAAGTGTACGTGAAGTTTACCAGCGGCGGGCTGGCCGGTGCAGGTTACGACGGCATTTACACGGTTGGCACGCCTTCTGGCACCAAGTTCACGGTGCCCTTGGCATCCATTCCTACCAACGGCACCGGCGGGTCCTGTTTGGTTCCTAAACTCACCAGCGGCTACGTTGTTACGGGCAGTGCGGGCACCCAGTCGATCCGAATTCAGACCACCGGAAATCATAACCTTATGACGGCGGACTCGGTGCAACTCGACTTCTTGTTGACCAATGCCCCCATTCCGGCAACGAACGGAGTGTACGCGGTTACCGGCATTCTCGGGCCCAACTCATTCACCGTGGCGCTACCAGCCACACCCGTCATTACCAACGGCTCGCAAGGTGCCAGCAGTGTGATTGTCTATCCCCTCAAAGGCTCACAGTGGATCCGCAGCGGCGCAGTCACCGTCGAATTGAGTACTTGGGGGATTGGTTCGACTCCGGGCAATCTGAACCAGACGCCGCTGAATTCGCCCTCGGTGTTCAACTTTTTCTACCCGGACTATCAGTACCCTGGTGCCATGTCTGCTGCGGGAATGACCACGCCCGAATTCCAGCTCACCAATGATTCCAACATCATGAACCTGACCAACCTCATCACCCAGGGGACACTTACCAACAACACTGGCAACACAGACGGCTATGTCACGTTTTTCGGGGCCAACGCCATTACCTTGGACCTAGCACCCTACATGACAGCCAGCCAGACGAGCAACAACGCAGTGCCCGCTCTTGTGAGTACCCTTGGTGTGCTTCTAACCGGAGGTAATCTCACCGATGCCACCACGACGACCCTTGGCAACTACGTCATCAACAACCTCCCTTACACCACTCCTACAGCCACCCAGATGCGGGATCGAGTGCGAGCCATCGTCCACCAAATCGTCATCTCAGCCGAGTATGCTATCCAGAAATAGCCACCCATGAAACGCGAAATCCACATTCCCTATATTTCACGCCGCAACTTCCTCGAGCGCTTTGGCATCGCCGCCCTCGGCACCACTGCGCTGGCCAGGACCATCAGCGAGCTTCGCTTCCTTAACTCCGCCGTGGCCCAAGGCGTGCCGCCTGCCGATTACAAGGCGCTGATCTGCGTCTTTCTGAATGGCGGCAACGATTCGAATAACATGATCATTCCGACGATTCCGGCCGAGTGGAACAACTACGCGGCGATTCGTTCTCCGGTGCTCGCCATTCCTAACACAGTTGCCGGCGACGTGGCCACAGCGCTGGCTATGAATTCACACAACGGGCTCGTCGGCTATCCCGCAAATGACTACCACACATTCGGCTTTCATCCTGCGATGCCCGAGATGCAAACCCTCTTTAACGCCGGAGTAGTCGCACCTGTGTTCAACGTCGGCACCTTGAGCTTCCCACTTACCAAGGCGCAATATTCCGCAGGACGCGTGCAACGCCCTCCCCAGCTATTTTCCCACAGCGACCAGCAAACCCAGTGGCAGACGTCCCTGCCCGATCAGCCCTACACCAGCGGATGGGGCGGGCGAATCGCCGATTTGTTCACCGCCGCCAATTACAATCAAAACGGCGGAATTTCAATGGCGGTCACCCTTGCTGGATCCAATATCTTCGAGGTTGGCAACAGCAATCTTGCCCCGCCCTATGCCATCACCACCGGCGGCGCGGTGCAAATCAGCGGCATCACGGGCCCGCGGTTGACGGCAATGGACTCGATCCTCGCGGCTGACAAAACATCCCCGAATTTGCAGACCAAGGCCTATGCTGATATATACAATCATTCCATCGGTCAGGCGGACTCACTCACGTTGGCACTTGCGACCAATGCCAGCGCGACGTGGCTTACGCGATTCACCACCTCTATCACCACGCCCAATGGCGGGTCAACCTTCACCTCCGGTCTCATGAGCCAAATGAAAATGGTGGCCCGCCTCATTGACCTTGGAAGCAGGTCAGTGGTGAACGGTGGACTTGGCATGACCCGGCAGATATTCTTCATCCAGGTCGGCGGATACGACACTCACACCAATCAGACAAACAACCAGGGGCAAACCACCACCGATAATGCAAAGGTTATTCTCGGCAGCCATGCCAACCTTCTCGCGGATTTGAGCAAGACGATGAACGCGCTCTATCAAGCGATGTCTGACATCGGTCGGCCCGTCGGCTCACCCGTTGGCACGGCACTGTTAAAGGACAGTGTCACGGCTTTCACTGCCAGCGATTTCTGCCGCACCTTCCCTGCTAACGGCTACGGCAGTGACCACGGCTGGGGTGGCCACCAGCTTGTTATGGGCGGTGCCGTGAAGGGCGGCGCGACTTATGGGAAGTTTCCCGTTCTCGCCGTCAATGGACCCGATGACACAAGTACCGGACGCTGGATTCCCACCACTTCGGTCGATCAATATGCCGCCACTCTTGCCACTTGGTTCGGTGTGGACGCCGCAGGTATCAACACGGTTTTTCCCAATCTCGGACGCTTCGCATCTCCGAATCTCGGCTTTATCTAACCTAATGGCCAGCACATCAACGACGAGGGAGGTTCGACTGCTGGGGTCCTCCTTACTTTTTCCATCAGCTCAGCAAGGATGTGATGGAGCGGAGCGCGGCATGTGGGATGGTGATGATATTGTTAGATTCTGAGGCCGCGCCCGCCGCAGCGCCAGGCCCGCGAGTCCCAGCAGCCACAGGCTGGCCACTTCTGGTTCGGGTGCTAACGTGTAGGTGACCAGCAATTGAGCCGGAGCAATCGCCCCGCCCGGTTGCTCTTTCGAGCCGAAGCGCCGAGCACTGCCAAGCGAAGCCTCATCCTGACTGAGGAGCATGAAGCCGAAGTTGGCCGCCGGATGTGTCTGCCAGATTGTGACATCATCCAATAGCGTGCTGGAAGAGCCCCAGATATAGCTGCCAATTCCACCAATGGCCATGGTGGCGCTGGGCGTGCTGGCGAAATCCGTGCCGATCAAACCGCCGGGTGTGCCCCACGAGTCGGCGGCGCAATGGCGCTCGTTCCACGTCGCATCGCCCGCCATGGCAGCCGATCCGGTGTTGTCTGTGCCCGAACCCTCTCCCCAGCTAACGAGCATCCGGTACAGGCTGAAATCCGAATTCACCGGTCCGCCGTGCTGGTCGGGGTCCGGCTGCCGCGTGACATACAGCGCCACTTGCACCCCAGTGATTAGCGCATCTAAAGGAATGGCACCGAGGTCAAAAGCGAACATCGACCGTGAACGCGAGTAGGCTTGATTGGTTCCAGAGACGAGTGTCGTAGCACCCAGATTGGAATCCGGCTTCGACTCGAAAATTGACGTGTCTGCGATGGCCGCGAGCGTGAGTGTCGCCGCCAAAACACAGGGGCCGAGTGTCAGCAGTGCGATCCACAAAGGCCCCGCCGTGATCCATGCATGGTTGTATTTCATCAGTCGATTAGTTTTCATGATCTCCTAAGAACGTCAAGGATTCTGTGCAAGCACCGAAGAGTTAGGCAGGGCGATTGGCTCAGTATGCGGGGGTGCCTCACGATTCTATCGCCTACCGGCCTCGATGCGGGTATCCATTTTTTCCCTCTGAGATGATCGCCATCGACTCGACGCAAAGCCGCACCAAGAGCGGACCCAGCAAGGCCCCCGTGGTGCCGAACGCAGCGAGACCGCCAAGCATCGACACCAGGACCAAGAACGTGGGCAACCTCAGGCGGCCATAGCGGGCGAGCATCGGCCGGACGAAGTTATCAATGAGGCTGTGAATTACGGCACCCACGCCGACGACGACGCCCGCCCGCCAGTACTGGCCGGCCGTGGCGAGTTCGATGGCGAGTGGAATCCAGACAAGTCCCGTTCCTACAAAGGGAACGAGGGCGCAGATTGCCGTCAACGGGCCTAGAAGGAGTGCGCGTGGAACTCCTATCGCAATGTATGCACAAGTAGCCACCGCCCCCTGAGCGAGCGCCGTTCCGCCACCGGCTACAATCAGCCCGCGGCCGGTTTCGTGAAAGGCACCCACCAGTCGTGTGACAGCCGCGTGCGGAATCGGTGCATGCTGCTCCAGCCAAGAGCGGATTCGTTCGCCCTCGACCGCGAACGTGTAGAGTGCGGCCACGAAGACCAGCAAGCCGATGATGGCGGTGGCAGATGCCCGTGCGACGATACTCAATGCGTGCCACGCATTCGCGCCGTAGCGGCCTGCCAGGTTCGCCCAATCGGGTGCCTCCGGTTGGGTGGCCGCTCCGGGCACACCCTGACCCAAGAGCACGCTCGCCAGAGATCCACGGCCCTCGAGCGCAGCTCGTACCTGGCCGAGGAGTTCTGCGACTCCCGACGCTAGAGCAGCGGCGATACCGATGATCGGGATGAGTGCGCCGACCACGAGGAGCACAACGACAGCAGCAGCGGCTCTCCGGCGCCCCCCGAGTACATGCTCGAGCCTCCGAACCGGGCTCCCAAGAATGTCAGCGGCCCAGGCAGCAAGCACGAGTGGCACCCAGAGGGGCGCAACGACCACGCTCGCCGCGATGCAGAGGGCCACCATTAGAATTCGCATGGGTGTGAGGGTTGTCATAGGGTTATTCCTTCTCACCAAACACTTGGTCTTTTTGCAGTTCATGCTTTTCCGAAACCCCGTCACGCAGGAACGGCTTGAGCCAGATGCGCTCGATTG